>NZ_RJVR01000230.1 GCF_003999195.1 Streptomyces soli | reverse complement strand
GGCGGCTTCGGCGGCGGCTTCGGTGACTGCGGGCGTGACGGATTCGGGTTCGGTGACGGCTTCGGGCGTGACGGATTCGGGTTCGGTGACGGCTTCGGGCGTGACGGATTCGGCTTCGGTGGCGGCTTCGGTGACTGCGGGTGTGACGGATTCGGGCGTGACGGCTTCGGGCGCGGCGGCTTCGGGCGCGGCGAATTCGGGCGCGGCGAATTTGGCTTCCGCCACCACCGCCACTTCCGCCACCACCGCCACCACCGCTTCCACCACCACCGCCACTTCCGCCACTTCCGTCACCACGACGGTCGTTTCTGAGGAGCTGAACAACAAGAAGATCGAAAAGGCTATGGGGTGGGTGGGGGTCAGACGGTCAGTGATCCGCCTATGTCGCTCGCACGCCCCTCACACGTGATCAACGTGTAGCACTGACAAAGCGCTGGACCCAGTGGGACTGGGTCCGGCGCTTTGTCAGTGGCACTCTCGCAGATCAGCGGGCTGTTTCCGCTGGTTTCCAGTGAGTGCCCCCGGCAGGATTCGAACCTGCGCACACGGCTCCGGAGGCCCTGGGCTCATCGAGCGATCATGCTGGTCAGACACTTGCCGGGATAGGCCGCTGGCGATGAGGTGGTCGGCCTGGCGGTCGTGGTGGATGGCAACGCGAAATGGGGTGGAGCCGGCCGGGCGGCCGGAGGGGACTCCTCCGACCGTGGCCTGCTGCTGGGCGTTTACGCGCGGTCTATCGGGTGGAAGGCCCGCATTTCAGTGGCGTAACCCACCGCCGTTAGGCGAGTGCGGCAGCGACAGCCTCCAGCCGTTCCGGTCGCGTGGGCGGGCCTGGGAGGCTGGCGAGAACCGCGCCCCGGCGGAAGCGGTGCGGATGCGCCGGGTCGGCAAGGGTCGGGCCGGACGGTCGCTGGACGGCAGGATGTGGAACCAGTTCCCGGTGGAGGCGACGGCGGATGTCTGACGTCATGTCCCCGCTGTTCTTCGGGGGCATCGAATATGCCGCGGGCTCGGATGACGCGGGTGGGTTCGGCGGGGCGAGGGCCCCGCCTGGGGCCGCCGGCCACCAGGCCACGGCCGTCGTCCGCGAAGCGCCATTCGAGGTAGGGAGCTTGTCATTTAGGGTTCCGGTCCGCGGTTCTGTGTCTCATCGGCAGGGTCAGTCGCGTCGCAGGCGTGATGCCAGTAGTTCGTCCACTACGCGGCGGCCGCCGTAGCTGCGAGTTCGGGGAACCGGGCCTGCCAGGCCGTACGGGTGGGGGAGGGCAGGAACAGATCTGTCCAGTGCCGACGCAGCAGTGCGGCGTTCGGGTGGGTTCGCAGATCGGCCGGGGCCTGGGCCTCCCGGATGACCCGCTCATACATGAGGAGCAGGTCGGCCTCATCGGCGAGGTCGTACACGTAGTGCGGGCCTCAGTCGATGTGGCGGGGCAGCGTCATGGCGCCGGATGTCGGCCCGACCAGTTCGTCGAGCGACTCCGGCAGCGCGTAGATCCTGGCTGCGGCGTACCTGCTCATGGACCCAGCATGCCGCAAGCTGTCCGATCGCAGTACCGACGCCACTGGGAGCCGGATTTCGAGGTCGGCTCCCAAATGGCTCCCAAAGACACTCAGAAAAGCACTCAGGGCCCGATCCGTTGAGTGGATCAAGGCCCTGACCTGCTTAAACGAAGTCGGGGTGGCGGGATTTGAACCCACGGCCTCTTCGTCCCGAACGAAGCGCGCTACCAAGCTGCGCCACACCCCGGTCCTGCGATGCCGCGCCGTCTCCGGCGCGACGAGGATTACTCTAGCGGACCGGCTGCCGGAGACGAAATCCGGTTTTCGGTGTCAGGCCCGGCCAGGGGGGTCAGGCGGGGCGGGGGGTCAGGGTGAGGAGCGAGGCTTCGGGGGGGCAGGCGAAGCGGACGGGGGTGTAGCGGTTGGCGCCGCAGCCGGCGGAGACGTGGAGGTAGGAGCGGTGGCCGCCGGCGTCGTGGGTGGAGAGGCCTTTGACGCGGTCGGTGTCGAGGTCGCAGTTGGTGACGATGGCGCCGTAGAAGGGGATGCAGAGCTGGCCGCCGTGGGTGTGCCCGGCGAGGATGAGGGGGTAGCGGTCGGCGGTGAAGGCGTCGAGGACGCGCAGGTAGGGCGCGTGGACGACGGCCAGGGACAGGTCCGCGCTCGATTCGACGCCGCCGGCGACCAGGGAGTAGCGGTCGCGCTTTATGTGGGGGTCGTCGAGGCCGGTGAGGGCGATGTCGATGCCGTCGTCGAGCTTGAGGCGGCCGCGGGTGTTGCTGAGGCCGACCCAGCCGGCGGTGTCGAAGGCGTCGCGGATGCCTTCCCAGGGGTTGCGGAGGACGCCGGTGGCGTGCCTGTGCCCGTTCTTGCCGTTGAGGCCGTACTGGCCGCGGTTGCGCTCGAAGAGGTAGCGGGCGGGGTTGCGGGGCTTCGGGCCGTAGTAGTCGTTGGAGCCGAAGACGTACGTGCCGGGGAGTTCCATGAGGGGGCCGAGAGCGTCGAGGAGCTCGGGGACCGCCTCGGGGTCGGAGAGGTTGTCGCCGGTGTTGACGACGAAGTCGGGGCGCAGGCCGGCGAGGGACTGCAGCCAGCGGCGCTTCTTGTTCTGGCCGCTGACCATGTGGATGTCGGAGACCTGGAGTACGCGCAGCGGCCGCATGCCGGGGGGGAGTACGGGGATCTCGACCCGCCTCAGGCGGAAGGACCGCGATTCGATTCCTGCGGCGTAGGCCACGCAGGCCGCGCCGACTGCCGTGATGCCAAGGGGAACTCCGTATCGCGCGCGCATGCGGTCCATGGTGACAGACGCCCTGACAGACCCTAAATTTTCGGCCTCCCGGCGGCTGACCTGGCAGACTCGATGGCATGACCACCACGCTCAAGCAGCGCCTGAAGGACGACCTCACCACCGCCATCAAGGGGCGCGACGAGCTGCGCTCCGCCACCCTCCGGCTGACCCTGACCGCCATCACGAAGGAGGAGGTCGCGGGCAAGCAGGCCCGCGAGCTGTCCGACGCCGAGGTGGTGAAGGTGATCGCCCGCGAGGAGAAGAAGCGGCGGGAGGCGGCGGAGGCCTTCGAGCAGGGCGGCCGCAAGGAGTCGGCGGAGCGGGAGCTCGCGGAGGGCGAGGTGCTTCAGGCGTACCTGCCGAAGCAGCTCGATGACGCGGAGCTGAGCGGGATCGTGGCCCAGGCGATCAAGGAGTCGGGCGCGGAGGGGCCGAAGGCGATGGGCGCGGTCATGAAGATCGTGAACCCGAAGGTGGCCGGGCTCGCCGAGGGCGGCCGGGTTGCGGCGGAGGTGCGGAAGCAGCTGGCCGGCTGACATACGGATTCGCGTAAGGGGCGCTCCCTTGTGGGGGCGCCCCTTACGCATGCCGTCAGCCGCAGGCTTGCGGCTTAGCCGCCGTTCCCGTTCCCGTTGCCACCGCTTCGGCCGTTGCTCGAGTTACCCGTGCTGTTGAAGATGCCGCCGAGCAGCCCGGTGCTGTTGGTGCCGCCGGTCGACGTGCCGCCGTTGCCGTTGCCGTTCCCGTTGCCGTTGTTCGAGGTGTCCTGGATGGCCACCGTCGGCAGGTTGGGGGAGGACGTGCCGGCCAGGGCGCCGGTCATGGCGGCCTTCCAGATCGGGCCCGGGGTGTCGGCGCCGTAGACCTTGGAGTGGTACTGGCCGCCGATGGTGATGCCGATCATCTTGCGCTGGTGGTTCGGGTCGCCGACCCAGACCGCGCCGGCCATGTTGGAGGTGTAGCCGACGAACCAGGCCGCATAGCGGGAGTCGGTCGTACCGGTCTTGCCCGCGCTGTCGCGGTCGGTGAGGCCGGCCTGCTGGCCGGTGCCGTCCTCGACCACGCCCTTGAGGAGGGTGTTGAGCGTCGAGGCGGTCGTGGTGGACATCGCCCGCTGGCACGAGGTCTTCGGGACGGCCAGCTGCTTGCCGGTGGTGTCCGTGATCGACTCGATGGCGGTGGGCGAGCAGTAGACGCCGCCGTTGGCGAAGGTGGCGTAGGCGTTCGCCATGGTCAGCGGGGTGACCTCCTGGGTGCCCAGGGTGATCGACGGGACCTGGTCGAGCTTCTTGCCGTCGGCGCGCTGTATGCCCATGGAGGTGGCCATCTTGGTGACGGAGCAGACGCCGATGTCACTGATGAGCTGGACGTAGTAGGTGTTGACCGACTTCGCGGTCGCCTCCTTCATCCCCATCGGGCCCTTCTCCGAGGTGCTCTCGTTCTGGACGGTGCTGCCGTCGGTGTTCGTCCAGCTCCCGTTGCAGGTGGAGACCGGGCTCGGGTAGTTCATCTTGTACGGCGCCGGGTAGACCTGCGAGGCGCTGGTCCCCTGCTCGATGGCGGCGGCCGCGGTGATCGCCTTGAAGGTGGATCCGGGCTGGTAGCCGGCGCCGCCGCCGCGGTTGCGGTTGACCGAGTAGTTGATCGTGGTCTGGTTCTTGCCGAGGCCGTACGGGCGGGACTGGCCCATGGCGAGGACCTTGCCGGTGCCGGGCTGGACGAGGGTGACGGCGGTGGCGACCTCGTCGCTCGCGTAGACGTGGCTGCTGATCGCCGACTGTACGGAGGCCTGGGCCTTGGGGTCCAGGGTGGTCTTGATGGTGAGACCACCGTGGTCCCAGCGCTGGACGCGGGCGGCCCGGGTCGTGCCGAAGGTGTTGTCGTTGAGGAAGATCTCGCGTACGTAGTCGCAGAAGAAGCCCGCGCCGTTGACGGCGGTGATGCAGCCGCTCTTGGGCTTGCTGACCTTCAGGCCGAGCGGCGCCTTCTTCGCGGCGTCGGCCTGCGCCTGCGTGATGTCCTTGAGGTCGGCCATGCGCTGCAGCACGGTGTCGCGCCGCTTCTTGGCCGTCACCGGGTCGTTGATCGGGTCGTACGTGGTCGGCGACTGGACGAGGCCGGCCAGCAGCGCCGACTGAGGCAGCGTGAGGTTCTTGGCGCTGGTGCTGAAGTACCGCTTGGCGGCGGCCTCGACGCCGTATGCCTGCTCGCCGAAGAAGGTGATGTTGAGGTAGTTCTCAAGGATCTTGTCCTTGCCCAGCTCCTTCTCCAACTGGATGGCGTACTTCATCTCCTTGATCTTGCGGCCGAGCGTCTGCTGGGTGGCCTGGGCAACCTTGGTCGGGTCGTCGCCCGCCTCCTCGACGAAGACGTTCTTCACGTACTGCTGGGTCAGGGTGGACGCGCCCTGGGCGACGCCGCCGTCCTGGGCGTTCTTGTTGAGAGCGCGGAGGATGCCCTTGATGTCGATCGCGCCGTGTTGGTAGAAGCGCGAGTCCTCGATGGCGACGATCGCCTGCTGCATGCTCTTGTTGATGTTCTTGAGCGACACGACCTGGCGGTCCCGCGAGTAGACGGTGGCGATCAGGCCACCGTTCGCGTCGAGGATCTGGGTGCGCTGACTCAGTGGTGGACGCTTCAGTTCGCCCGGCAGCGAGTCGAACTCGGACGCCGTGCCCTTCGCGGACAGCCCGAGTGCGCCGGCGGCGGGCAGTGCTATGCCAGCCAGTACGACGCCCGCCAGGACGCTGACTCCGAGGAACTTGGCGGCCTGCTGGGCTGTGGAGAGCCCTCCGCCCGATCGCTTCTGACCCATGCAGGGCATCGTACGTTGCGATTCTCAGGACGTGCGGCCACCTGTTCGCCTATCCTGTAACAACAGCAGGCGCGACCCGCAGCGTGCGTCTGTCTATCCCCGTCACTCTTGTGGGTGATGAGAACTGTCCGAATTCCTGTCATATGCCATAGGTCTCGGGCACTGAAACGCTCGACATATCCGACTTTGATCTCTAAGTCGGATATGTCGCCAGCTCACTCCCGCGGGTGATCTGCCGCGTACCCATAGTCCGTTCGGGCCATTCAAGATTGGGCCTGAAAGGGCTGTTGCGCTGCGCCCACCTTCCGTAACGTCCTCAACTGGCGGCGGTGAATATGCCGCTCGCCGCCGTGGGGGAGCCTCGATTCGGGAGAGGACGGCGCCAGCATGAGCAGCTGGGTAACCGACTGGAGCACGCAAGCCGCGTGTCGTACGACGGATCCGGACGAGCTATTCGTCCAGGGAGCCGCCCAGAACAGGGCCAAGGCGGTGTGCACCGGCTGCCCGGTGCGGACCGAGTGCCTGGCGGACGCCCTCGACAACCGCGTCGAGTTCGGCGTGTGGGGCGGCATGACAGAACGGGAGCGCAGGGCGCTACTGCGTCGGCGCCCCACGGTCACCTCGTGGCACGCACTCCTGGAGACCGCGCGCACCGAGTACGAGCGCAGCACAGGCGTGCTGCCGCTGGACGACGACGAGTACGACGACTACGCGGCGGTCGGCTGACCCTGTGCGAGACGCTCGCCGATCTCGCGCAGGCCCGCCAGGTCGTGTACGTCACCGGGCAGCGCGGCCACGTCCACCATGGGCACCTCCGGGTGCACTGAGACGAACCGGTCGCGCGTGCGGCGCTCGCGCGCGACCAGTTGCATGCGCTCCGCGTGCAGCCGCAGCAGTCCGGCGGCGAGGCGGTGCGCGTCGTAGGCGTCGTGCGTGTGGGTCTCTTTGGTTTCTGACTCGGGAGAGTTGGTACGAAGTCCAACCTTCCCGTCCGGCTGATCCACAATGCCGACAGTTTGAAGATTTTCTGCGGATTCGTCGAACTCCCCGCTGGGGAGGGGAGTTGGCGACTCCGGCGAGGCCTCTTCCGAGCCCTCGTCGTCCTCCTCCAGCGCCTCGGCGGCGGCCAGCGCCCGCTCCGCCGTCAGCCGCTCCGCCCCGCTCCTGTGCACCCGGTTGAGCACCAGGCCCGCCAGCGGCATGTCCTCCGCCGCCAGCCGCTCCACGAAGTACGAGGCCTCGCGCAGCGCGTCCCGCTCCGGCGCCGCCACCACCAGGAAAGCGGTGCCGTTGGCCTGGAGCAGCTTGTACGTGGCGTCCGCCCGCTTGCGGAAGCCGCCGAACATCGAGTCCATGGCCGCCACGAAGGTCTGTACGTCGCGCAGCAGCTGGCCGCCCACCACCTTGTTCAGGGTGCCGGTCATCACCGACATCCCCATGTTCAGGAACTTCACCCCGGCCCGCCCGCCGACCTTCGCCGGCGCCATCAGCAGCCGGATGAACCGCCCGTCCAGGAAGGACCCGAGGCGCTTGGGCGCGTCCAGGAAGTCCAGCGCGGAGCGGCTCGGCGGGGTGTCCACGATGATCAGGTCCCAGGCGTCGAGCGCGCGGAGCTGGCCCAGCTTCTCCATGGCCATGTACTCCTGCGTGCCCGCGAAGCCCGCCGAAAGTGACTGGTAGAAGGGGTTCTCCAGGATCGCCCGGGCCCGCTCCGGATCGCTGTGCTGCAGCACGACCTCATCGAAGGTCCGCTTCATGTCGAGCATCATCGCGTGCAGCTCGCCGCCCGCCGACTCGTCGATGCCGTTCACCCTGCGCGGGGTGTTGTCCAGCTCGCTCAGCCCCATGGACTGGGCCAGCCGCCGCGCCGGGTCGATGGTCAGAACGACCGCTTTCCGGCCGCGCTCGGCGGCCCGTACGCCCAACGCGGCCGCCGTGGTCGTCTTGCCGACGCCGCCGGAGCCGCAGCACACCAGGATCCGGGTGCGCGGGTCGTCGAGCAGGGGGTCGATCGCCAATACCGGACTCTCCAGGCTCATGCGACTCCCAGCCCCTGCTTCCGTAGATTTTCAGCCAATCGGTAGAGCCCACCGAGGTCGACACCGTCGCCCAGCAGATCCAGCTCGTACGTCGGCAGTCCCAGCTCTTCCAGCTCGGCGCGCTCACGCCGCTCCAACGCGACCCGTTCGGCGTGCTCATGCGCCTGCGCGAGCAGCGGGTCCACCAGGCGCTCCGCGTGGCCGCCGCGGCGTGCGCCGCCGAGGCCGGCCTGCGAGAGGGCCTTGGCCACGGCCGTACGCTGCCCGTTGGCGGCCGCGCACACGGCTTCGGAGTCCAGGATGACCGGCCGCACCATGTTGATCACCACGCCGCCCACCGGCAGCCCGGCGGCGCGCAGTTCGGCGACGCCGTCCACGGTCTCCTGGACCGGCATCTCCTCCAGCAGCGTCACCAGGTGCACCGCCGTCTCCCGGGACTTCATCACCCGCATCACGGCCTGCGCCTGGTTGTATATCGGCCCGATCCGGGCCAGGCCTGCCACCTCGTCGTTGACGTTGAGGAAGCGGGTGATCCGGCCGGTGGGCGGGGCGTCCATCACCACGGCGTCGTACGTCCGCCAGCCCGCCTTGTCCTTACGGCGGACGGCCTCGCACGCCTTGCCGGTCAGCAGCACGTCGCGCAGACCCGGCGCGATGGTCGTCGCGAAGTCGATCGCGCCCAGCTTCTTGAGCGCTCGGCCGGCCCGGCCGAGCTTGTAGAACATGTCCAGGTAGTCCAGCAGGGCCTGTTCCGGGTCGATGGCGAGCGCGTGCACTTCGCCGCCGCCCGGGGAGACGGCGATCTTCCGCTCCACGTACGGCAGCGCGTCGGTCTCGAAGAGCTGGGCAATGCCCTGCCGCCCCTCGACCTCGACCAGGAGGATCCTTCTCCCCTCGGCGGCCAGGGCGAGCGCGAGCGCCGCGGCGACCGTGGTCTTTCCTGTGCCGCCCTTGCCCGTCACGATGTGGAGCCTGGTGGCGTTCGACTGTTGAGGGCTCACATATGCGAGCCTAACCAGTCGGGCGGCGGGCTACGCGTGAGGGCACCAGGGTCAGGCATTACAGTCCCTGTCATGGCTAAGTGGGAATACGCGACCGTGCCGCTGCTTGTGCACGCGACGAAGCAGATTCTGGATACCTGGGGCGAGGACGGCTGGGAGCTCGTCCAGGTCGTGCCCGGGCCCAACAACCCCGAGCAGCTCGTCGCCTACTTCAAGCGCGAGAAGCAGGCATGAGCGCGGCCGAGGCCCGTCTCGCCGAACTCGGTCTGACCCTCCCCGGCGTCGCGGCACCCCTCGCCGCGTACGTTCCCGCCGTCCGGTCGGGTTCTTACGTCTTCACGGCGGGCCAGCTTCCTCTGGTTGACGGCAAGCTCCCGCTCACTGGCAAGGTCGGCGCGGAAGTCACGGCGGAAGAAGCCAAGGAGCTGGCCCGCACGGCCGCCCTCAACGGCCTCGCCGCCGTCAAGTCCGTCATCGGCGACCTCGACCGCCTCAAGCGTGTCGTCAAGGTCACCGGCTTCGTCGCCTCCGCCCCCGACTTCACCGGCCAGCCCGGCGTCGTCAACGGCGCGAGTGAACTCCTCGGCGAAATCCTCGGCGAAGCCGGCATCCACGCCCGCAGCGCGGTCGGCGTCGCCGTCCTCCCCCTTGACGCCCCCGTCGAAATCGAGCTCCAGGTAGAGGTCCAGGACTAGCCCGGCGGCCGGCTGATGGCCACGGGACCGCACCGTACAGACCACCCCAGCCCCGGGGCGGTAGCCCCGGGCCCGACGGACGGAGCCCGGCGCAGCAGGGCGAAGCCCGGGAGGCGCGCCGGCGCCGAGCGGCGCGAGGGCGGCGTCAAAGAGGGGCGGGGCCCTATCGAACATCCCCGGGGAAGCGCATAGCATCCGCCCCATGACGACCACGAACGGCCAGTGGTTCCCGGCGAGCTGGCCGGAGCGGATCAGGGCGCTGGCGGAGGGCCGGCTGGAGCCGGTCGTGCCGCGACGGGCGGCGACGGTGATGTTGCTGCGGGACACCGGCGAGCCGGGCGGCGGCGGCCCGGCCGTGCACATGCTGCGCAGAAGGGCGTCGATGGCCTTTGCGGCGGGCGCGTACGCGTACCCGGGCGGCGGGGTTGATCTCCGCGATGAGCGGCCGGTCGGCTGGGCGGGGCCGGGCCTGGACGTGTGGGCGGAGCGGCTGGGCGTGGACGCGGCGTCCGCGCAGGCGGTGGTGTGCGCGGCGGTGCGGGAGACGTTCGAGGAGTCCGGGGTGCTGCTGGCGGGACCGGACGGCGGCAGCGTCGTGGAGGACACGACCGCCGGGGACTGGGAGGAGGATCGCCGGGCCCTGGTCACCCGGGAGCTGGTGTTCGCCGACTTCCTGGCCCGGCGCGAACTCGTACTGCGGTCGGATCTGCTCGGGCCGTGGGCGCGATGGATCACCCCGGAGTTCGAGGAGCGCCGCTATGACACGTGGTTCTTCGTGACGCTGCTGCCCGCCGGCCAGCGCACCCGCGACGTGTCGGGCGAGGCCGACCACACGGAGTGGCTGCGGCCCGCCGAAGCCGCCGCGGCGTACGACCGGGGCGAGCTGACGATGATGCCGCCGACCATCGCGACGCTGCGGGACCTCACGCCGTATGCGACCGCCGTCGAGGCCCTCGCAGCGGCTGCGGGCCGCGACCTGAGCCCCGTACTGGCGCAGGCGACGCTGGAAGATGGCGAGATCGTACTGAGCTGGCCGGGGCACACGGAATTCACGAAGCGAATTACCCCCAGAGCTCCTGGAGCTGTCGAATGACCGCGGCCATCCTGCCCGGCGACCCTCGCCCCACCATCGGGGGGCAGGAGACCCCGCGTGGCTACTGCGTGCTCGCGCCGAATCCGTCGCCGATGACCCTCGACGGCACCAACACCTGGATCGTGAGCGAGCCGGACTCCGACCTGGCCGTCGTCATCGACCCGGGCCCGGCCGACGAGGCCCACCTCACGCAGGTCATCAGCACCGCCCACTCCCTCGGCAAGCGGATCGCCCTCACCCTGCTCACCCACGGCCACCCCGACCATGCCGAAGGCGCGGCGCGTTTCGCCGAGCTCACGCGTACGTCCGTACGGGCCCTGGATCCGGCCCTCCGCCTCGGCGGGGAGGGCCTGGAAGCCGGCGACGTGATCACGACGGGCGGCCTGGAGCTGCGGGTGGTCCCGACGCCGGGCCACACCGCGGACTCCCTGTCCTTCCACCTGACCGCCGACGCCGCCGTCCTCACCGGTGACACGGTCCTGGGCCGCGGTACGACGCTCGTGGCGCACCCCGACGGCCGCCTCGGCGACTACCTGGACTCCCTGCGCCGGCTCCAGCACCTCACCATGGAGGCCGGCGTCGACACGGTCCTGCCTGGCCACGGACCCGTGCTGGCGGATGCGCGCGGCGCCGTGGAGTTCTATCTGGCCCACCGTGCGAGCCGTCTCGCGCAGGTGGAGACCGCGGTGGAGGCGGGGTACGTGACCTCGGGCGATGTCGTCGCCCATGTGTACGCGGACGTGGACAAAGCCCTGTGGCCCGCAGCCGAACTCTCGGTGCGGGCACAGATGGACTATCTGAGTGAGCACGGCCTCATATGAGGGCGCTCAGCTGAGAGCGCTCAGCTGAGAGCGCTCAGCGCGAGCGCTTCGCCAGCCGCTCCACGTCGAGCAGGATGACCGCCCGGGCCTCCAGCCGCAGCCAGCCGCGGCCGGCGAAGTCGGCCAGCGCCTTGTTGACGGTCTCCCGGGACGCGCCGACCAGCTGGGCCAGCTCCTCCTGGGTGAGGTCGTGAACGACGTGGATGCCTTCTTCGGACTGCACGCCGAAGCGGCGCGACAGGTCGAGGAGCGCCTTGGCGACGCGGCCCGGAACGTCCGAGAAGACCAGGTCGGACATCACGTCGTTCGTTCGCCGCAGCCGGCGCGCGACGGCGCGCAGCAGGGCGGTGGCGACCTCGGGGCGGGCGTTGAGCCAGGGCTGGAGGTCGCCGTGGCCGAGGGCGAGGAGCTTGACCTCGGTCAGGGCGGTGGCGGTGGCCGTGCGGGGGCCGGGGTCGAAGAGCGAGAGCTCACCGATCAGCTCACCGGGACCGATGACGGCGAGCATGTTCTCGCGGCCGTCGGGGGAGGTACGGTGCAGCTTCACCTTGCCCTCGGTGACGACGTAGAGCCGGTCCCCGGGGTCACCCTCGTGGAACAGCGAGTCGCCACGCGGGAGCGTGACCTCCGTCATGGAGGCGCGCAGTTCAGCGGCCTGCTCATCGTCGAGCGCCGCGAATAGCGGTGCGCGCCGCAGAACGTCGTCCACGTGCTCTCTCCTTGTCGGCCATGCCGGACCTTGCTGCTGCCCGGACCATCATGCCGTACAGCAAAACAGTGCGATCAATCACAAGTCTGTCTTATGTGCGGCCGGACCTGTGCCCCGGGGGTCCGTTTGGGTGCGGGATCTTGGCGGTCCGGGGCGGATGTCAGCCCCGGGCCTTAGGCTGGCCGGGTGTCTGATACGCCGAGCGCGCAGAAGAAACGGCAGAGTGGTACGGCCAAGCGAGTGAAGGCCGCGCCGGATTCAGCCCTGAGCGAACAGAGCGTGGCGAGCGCGCCACCGGGCGAAGTCCGCAAGGGCGAATCGAGGGTGGGGCTGGTCCGCCGGGCCCGGAGAATCAATCGGGAGCTGGCAGAGGCGTATCCGTACGCCCACCCCGAGCTGGACTTCGAGAACCCGTACGAGCTCCTCGTGGCCACCGTGCTGTCCGCACAGACCACTGACCTGAGGGTCAACCAGACGACGCCCGCGCTTTTCGCGAAGTACCCGACTCCCGAGGATCTGGCGGCCGCCGATCCGGAGGAGCTGGAGCAGATCATCCGGCCGACCGGCTTCTTCCGGGCCAAGGCCAAGTCCCTGCTGGGCCTGTCGGCGGCGCTGCGCGACCGCTTCGGCGGCGAGGTGCCGGGGAAGCTGAAGGACCTGGTCACGCTGCCGGGCGTGGGCCGGAAGACGGCCAACGTGGTGCTCGGCAATGCCTTCGGGGTGCCGGGGATCACCGTGGACACGCACTTCGGGCGGCTCGCGCGCCGCTTCGGGTGGACGACGTCCGAGGACCCCGAGAAGGTCGAGCAGGACGTCGCGGCGCTCTTCCCGAAGAGCGAGTGGACGATGCTGTCCCACCGCGTGGTCTTCCACGGCCGCCGGGTCTGCCATTCCCGCAAGCCCGCCTGCGGCGCCTGCTCGATCGCCGCCCTCTGCCCGGCGTACGGAGAGGGCGAGACCGACCCGGAGAAGGCGAAGAAGCTGCTGAAGTACGAACTGGGCGGGGCCCCGGGCCAGCGGCTGAAGCCGCCGCCGGACTTCCCGGGCAAGCCCGCCCCTCCTCTGGGGGCTGAGTGACGAGAGCAAGCGAGACCCACAACGACGACATCACGGTCAGCTCGGAGGGGCTGCCCGACTGGCTTCAACCGGTCGCCCGCGCGGCGGCCGGCGTGCTGCCGGAGCAGCTCAGCCGCTTCCTGCCGCCGGCGGTCGGCGGCCGGGCATCGGCCGTGCTGATCCTGTTCGGGGAGGGCACCGACGGCCCCGAACTGCTGCTCATGGAGCGGTCCAGCTCCCTGCGGTCGCATGCCGGGCAGCCCTCCTTCCCCGGTGGGGCGCTCGATCCGGAGGACGGTGACCCGGAGGGCGTGGGCCCGCTGCAGGCCGCCCTGCGGGAGGCGGAGGAGGAGACGGGCCTCGACCCCTCGGGCGTCCAGCTCTTCGCGGTGCTGCCCCGGCTCTACATCCCGGTGAGCAGTTTCGTGGTGACGCCGGTGCTGGGCTGGTGGCGTCAGCCGAGTCCGGTCGGTGCCGTCGACCTCGCCGAGACCGCCCGGGTCTTCACGGTGCCGGTCGCGGACCTCGTGGACCCGGCCAACCGTGCGACCGTCGTGCACCCCAGCGGATATCAGGGACCTGCCTTCCTGGTCGCCGACGCTCTCGTGTGGGGCTTTACAGCGGGACTGATCGACCGAATTCTGCACTTCGCGGGCTGGGAACGAAGTTGGGATCGTACAAAGTCCGTCCCACTCGGCTGATCCCCCATGAGACGGTGTCCCGGTGAATGTGCTGGACGTCGTACTGCTGCTCGCCGCCGTGTGGTTCGCGGTCATCGGCTACCGCCAGGGGTTCATCGTCGGCGTCATGTCGGTGATCGGTTTCCTCGGTGGCGGCCTGATCGCCGTCTATCTGCTGCCTGTGATCTGGGGCCAGGTCACGGACAAGGCCACCCCTGGCACGGTGGCGGTGGTCGCAGCCGTGGTGCTGGTCATCGTCAGCGCTTCGGTCGGGCAGGCGTTCACCACGCACCTGGGCAACAAGGTTCGTACGCACATCAGCTGGTCCCCGGCACGGGCGATCGACGCGATCGGCGGCGCTGTGGTGAACGTCGTGGCGATGCTGCTGGTCGCCTGGCTGATCGGTTCCGCACTGGCCACGACGACGCTGCCGACCCTGGGCCGGGAGGTGCGCTCGTCCAAGGTGCTGCTCGGGGTCGCGCGGGTCGTACCGCAGCAGGCTGACACCTGGTTCGCCAACTTCAGCTCCACGCTCGCGCAGAACGGCCTGCCGCAGGTCTTCACGCCCTTCGCCAATGAGCCGATCACCGATGTGCCGCCGCCGGACCAGGCGCTCACCACCAGCAGCGCGGTCAGCCAGGCCGGGAAGAGCATCGTCAAGGTGGTCGGCACCGCGGCGAGCTGCGGCAAGATCCTCGAGGGCAGCGGCTTCGTCTTCGCCAACCACCGCGTCATGACCAACGCCCATGTCGTCGGCGGCGTCGATGAGCCGACCGTCCAGATCGGCGGCGAGGGCAAGCTCTACGACGCCAAGATCGTGCTCTACGACTGGCAGCGCGACATCGCCGTCCTCGACGTGCCCTCGCTCAACGCCCCCGCGCTGCAGTTCAGTGCCACGGACGCCAGGACCCGCGACGACGCGATCGTGGCCGGCTTCCCGGAGAACGGCGCCTTCGACGTCCGCGCCGCCCGGGTCCGCAACCGCATCCCCGCCACCGGTCCGGACATCTACCGCCGGGGCACGGTGAACCGCGACGTCTACTCCCTCTACACCACGGTCCGCCAGGGCAACTCCGGCGGCCCGCTGCTGAGCCCGGACGGCAAGGTCTACGGAGTCGTCTTCGCCAAGTCGCTCGACGACAAGACCACGGGCTACGCCCTCACCGCCGACGAGGTGGCCCCGGACGCGAGCGCCGGAGCGAAGGCCACCGGCGAGGTGGACAGCCAGGGCTGCGCGCTTTAGGGCCTGTTCCGTTCCGCGGGGCGGGTCCGGGCTCGGCTCGTAGGGGCTGGGCCCGGCAGCGGTCAGTCGCCGCGCACGTGACGAAGCCGCGCGCTGACCCAGCGAGCGCGGCGCCTCAGGATGTGCGGGATCCCTATCCGGGAACCACCCGTATGGTCCGGGGTGGAATTCCCCGGGAGGCTCCGTGCGGTCGATGCCGCTGCGGAGCCGCGATTGCGTGACACGTCACGGTAGTCGTGCGTCCAGCCCATACCGAGCTACGTGCCCGCGCCCCAAGGTCCGTAACCGCCCCGGGGTCCATCAATTGGCCTATGCGTCCGGCATTTGGCTGATGGTCATATGAGAAGAATGGCGGTTAACGGTCCGGTTCGGGGTCCTTGAGCCAGTTGATGAGCTCTGTCGAGAAGGCCACCGGGTCCTCCTCGTGCGGGAAGTGCCCGAGACCGTCGAAGAGCCGCCAGCGGTACGGCGCTTCGACGTACACCCCGCTGCCCGCCGCCGAGCGGGTGCGCATCGCCGGGTCCAGCGAGCCGTGCAGATGCAGCGTCGGCACCCGTACCGGCCGCTTCATGCGGCGGTTGAACTGGAAGCCGTCGAGACGCGCCAGCGACCGTACCATCCACCGGTACGGCTCGATCGCGCAGTGCGCGGTCGACGGGATCATCATCGCCCGGCGGTACGTCTCCACCGCCTCGTCCTCCGGCAGCCGCGGCCCCGACCAGTCCCGGACCAGCCGCCCGACCAGCGCCGCGTCATCCGCGAGCAGCTGCCGTTCGGGCAGCCACGGGGTCTGGAAGCCCCATACGTACGACCCGGCCGCCGTCTGCTTGAAGTCACCCAGCATCGCCGCCCGCCATCGCCGCGGGTGCGGCATCGACGACACCGCCAGCCGCCGTACGAGCTTCGGCCGCATCACCGCCGCCGTCCACGCCAGATAGCCGCCCAGGTCATGGCCGACCAGCGCGGCGTCCGGCTCGCCCAGCGAGCGGATCACCCCGGTGACGTCGAGCGCGAGGTTCGCCGGGTCGTAGCCACGCGGCGTACGGTCACTGCCGCCCACTCCGCGCAGGTCCATCGCGACCGCCCGGAAACCGGCGGCGGCCAGCGCGGGCAGCTGCTCGCGCCAGGTCCACCAGAACTGCGGGAAGCCGTGCAGCAGCAGCACCAGCGGGCCGTCGCCCATCTCCGCGATGTGGAAGCGGGCGCCGTTCGCCGCGACATCCCGGTGGGTCCAGGGTCCGTCGATCCGTACGACCTCGGAACCCGAGGGGTTTGCAGCCACCGTCATGGCCTTGAGCCTGTCACACCTTTGCGTCGGCTGTGTTGCCGGACGCGACAGGCCGGGGATGCGGTTTGACGCCCTTGACCACGGCGGCCGTCTCCTTCGCCGAGGCGATGCTGCGCTCCGGCTTCTTGATCTTCTTGAACTTGGCGATCGCGTAGACCCCGAAGAGCCCCGCCAGCACCAGATAGGCGACGCCCACGATCAGAAAGGACCAGGCCAGTCCGAGCCCGAGGTTGTGGATGCCGTACGCCGCCGCGAAGCTCAGCACGGGGAGCGCGAAGAGCGCGAGGACGCCTGCGGCCGAGATCGCGCCGCCGCCGATGCCGGCCCGCTTCACGTCCTGCCGGAGTTCCGCCTTGGCGAGGGCGATCTCCTCGTGCACCAGGGCGGACATCTCCGCCGTGGCCGATGCGAACAGTTGGCCGAGGCTCCGTCCCTCGGGTCCGGCCTCGTCCGCTGCGCTCATCGCGTCCTCCGCAAGTTCTGGGGGTGGTTACCCCTCGATCATGCCTGACGGGTCGTCGTCCCCGCTCCCGCTGCGCGCCACTTCGGCGAGACGGCGGTGCTCGGCGGCCTTCGCCTCATGGATCGCGGCCATCCGCAAGTGGTAGGCGGGGTTGTCCTGCTCGTACACATCCGGGATGCCGTCCAGGTCGTCGTCTCGCTCCTCCTCCTCGACCAGACGGCGGTACCGGTTGTTGCGCAGCTTCAGCAGCGTGGCCGCCAGGATCGCCGAGATGAGCGACCCGAGCAGTACCGCTGCCTTGACCTCCGAGGTCAGCACCGGGTCCCCGGCGAAGGCCAGTTCACCGATCAGCAGCGACACCGTGAAGCCGATGCCCGCCAGCGACGCCACCGCCAGCACATCCGCCCACGCCAGTTCCGGATTCAGCTCCGCCTTCGTGAAGCGCGCCGTCAGCCACGTCCCGCCGAAGACCCCGACGGCCTTGCCCACCACCAGGCCCAGCACCACGCCCAGCGTCTCCGGTCTGGCGAACACATCCGCCAGTGCCCCGCCCGACACCGACACCCCGGCCGAGAAGAGGGCGAACAGCGGCACGGCCACACCTGCCGACAGAGGGCGTACGAGATGCTCGATGTGCTCGCCGGGCGATTGCTCCTCGCCGTCGCGCCGGTGACACCGCAGCATCAGGCCCATCGCCACGCCGGCGATCGTCGCGTGCACCCCGCTGGCGTGCATCAGCGCCCAGTTGACCAGGGCCAGGGGCACGTAGACGTACCAGCCGTGCACTTCCTTGCGCAGCAGCACCCAGAAGACGGCCAGCCCGACCACGGCCAGACCGAGCGCCGCGAAATCGATGGACGACGTGAAGTACACCGCGATGATCAGGATCGCGAACAGGTCGTCCACGACGGCCAGCGTCAGCAGAAACGCCCGCAGCGCGGACGGCAACGACGTCCCGATCACCGCCAGCACCGCCAGCGCGAAGGCGATGTCCGTCGCCGTCGGCACCGCCCAGCCCTGCAAGGACCCGCCGCCGGTCGCATTCACGATCGCGTACACCAGCGCCGGGACCGCCATCCCGCACACCGCCGCCACCACCGGCAGCGCCGCCGCCGGGCCGCGCAGCTCACCGGCGACCAGCTCGCGCTTCAGCTCGATCCCGGCCACGAAGAAGAAGATTGTCAGCAGCCCGTCCGCCGCCCAATGGCCGACCGACAGATCCAGATGCAGCGACGCCACCCCGAAGTGGAAACCGAGGGTCGACACGTACGAACCGCTGACCGGGCTGTTCGCCCACACGAGGGCCGCCACCGCAGCGAGCAGCAACAGCACGCCGCCCACGGTCTCCGTACGGAGCGCGTCCGCCACGAAGTTCCGCTCCGGGAGCGGCATCCGGCCCAGGAATTCGGAACGGCGGCGGGTCACGGGTCGACCTCCGGTCGGGTCACGGCATGACTGATGACGTTGCCGACCGGACTTCCCGGCGCACCCGATTTCCGATTGTCGCGTCCTTGACGCGTTGGCCAGCTCATATGCGTGCACTCGGAGGAGTCCGGCGATCTTCACCATACGGTCATAGCAGGCACCAGGCACCCGGCGCGTGGTGCTTTGCGCCGGGTGCCTGGTGCCTGGTACGGGGCGCGGTGCCCCCGCCGGATCAGTCCTCGCTGCTCGCGCTCGGCAGCTTGGTCTGGATGAGGTCCATCACCGTCGAGTCGGTCAGCGTCGTGACGTCGCCGAGCTCGCGGTTCTCGGCCACGTCCCGCAGCAGCCGCCGCATGATCTTCCCGGAGCGGGTCTTCGGCAGCTCGGCCACCGGAAGGATCCGCTTGGGCTTGGCGATCGGGCCGAGCGCGGTGCTCACGTGCGCCCGCAGTTCGTCGACCAGGCTGTCGGTCTCGGAGGCGCTGCCGCGCAGGATGACGAAGGCCACGATGGCCTGGCCGGTCGTGGGGTCGTTGGCGCCGACGACCGCGGCCTCGGCGACCGAGGGGTGGGAGACGAGCGCGGACTCGACCTCCGTGGTCGAGATGTTGTGCCCGGAGACGAGCATGACGTCATCGACCCGGCCCAGCAGCCAGATGTCGCCGTCGTCGTCCTTCTTCGCCCCGTCACCGGCGAAGTAGCGGCCGGGGAAGCGCGACCAGTAGGTGTCCAGGTAGCGCTGGTCGTCGCCCCAGATGGTGCGCAGCATCGAGGGCCACGGCTCGGTCAGCACCAGGTAGCCGCCGGAGCCGTCGGGCACCTCGTTGGCCTCGTCGTCCACGACGGTCGCCGAGATGCCGGGCAGGGCGCGCTGGGCGGAGCCGGGCTTGGTCTCGGTGACGCCGGGGAGCGGCGAGATCATCATGGCGCCGGTCTCGGTCTGCCACCACGTGTCGACGATCGGGCAGCGGCCGCCGCCGATGTGCTCGCGGTACCAGATCCACGCCTCGGGGTTGATCGGCTCGCCGACCGACCCGAGCACCCGCAGGCTCGACAGGTCGAACTTGGCGGGGATGTCGTCGCCCCACTTCATGAACGTACGGATCGCCGTCGGGGCGGTGTAGAGCAGCGAGACGCCGTACTTCTGCACGATCTCCCAGAAGCGGCCCTGGTGCGGGGTGTCCGGGGTGCCCTCGTAGATCACCTGTGTGGCGCCGTTGGCCAGCGGTCCGTAGACGATGTACGAGTGGCCGGTGACCCAGCCGATGTCGGCGGTGCACCAGTACACGTCCGACTCGGGCTTGAGGTCGAAGACGGCGTGGTGGGTGTAGGAGGCCTGGGTGAGGTAGCCGCCGGAGGTGTGGAGGATGCCCTTCGGCCTACCCGTGGTGCCGGAGGTGTAGAGGATGAAGAGCGGCTGCTCCGCCCCGAAGGCCTGCGGGGTGTGCTCGGTGGACTGCCGGTCCACCGCGTCGTGCCACCACAGGTCGCGGCCCTCGGTGAAGGCGACCTCCTGGCCGGTGCGGCGGACCACCAGGACGTGTTCGACCTGGGGGGTCTTGGTCAGGGCCTCGTCGACGGTGGGCTTGAGGGCGGACGGCTTGCCGCGCCGCCAGCCGCCGTCGGAGGTGATGACGACCTTCGCGTCGGCGTCCTCGATGCGGGTGGCCAGTGCGTCCGCGCTGAAGCCGCCGAAGACCACGGAGTGCGCGGCGCCGATGCGGGCGCACGCCAGCATGGCGAAGACGGCCTCGGGGATCATCGGCAGGTAGACCGCGACCCGGTCGCCGGCCTCGACGCCCAGCTCGGTGAGGGCGTTGGCGGCCCGGCTGACCTCGTCCTTGAGCTCGGCGTAGGTGATGGCGCGTTGGTCGCCCGGCTCGCCCTCGAAGTGGATGGCGACCCGGTCGCCCAGGCCTGCCTCGACATGCCGGTCGACGCAGTTGTACGCCACGTTGAGCGTGCCGTCGGCGAACCACTTCGCGAACGGCGGGTTCGACCAGTCCAGCGTCTCGGTCGGCTCTACCGCCCAGGTCAGCCGCCGGGCCTGCTCCGCCCAGAAGCCGAGCCGGTCCGCCTTTGCCTGCGCATACGCGTCCGCTGTCACATTTGCGGCCGCCGCCAGGTCGGCGGGCGGGGCGAACCGGCGCTCCTCCTTCAGGAGGTTGGCAAGGCTCTCGTTGCTCACAATGTCTCCTTCGGCGTTTCTCCCGTGTGTCCCAGGCCATAGCTCATCAGTCGGGGCGGCCCGTGACAAGGGCCGCCCCGAAGATTGGTTTAGACCTGTTGGTCACACCGCGTCGAGCACCTCGGGGCGTACGGCCGCGAAGGTACCGGTGGCGCGGTTCAGGACGTACGCCTGCGCCTCGGCCACATGGAAGTACATGCCCTGCAGTTGCAGCGCGCCCTCGGCCACCCGGCGGGCGACGCAGGGGTGGGCCATGAGGTGGTCGAGCTGCTGCATCACGTTGACCAGGGCGAGTCGCTCCAGGTCGTCGGCCACCGGTCGGTCGGCCAGGGCGACTTCGCCGCGGCCGAGTCGTCCGATGCGGCCCAGCCGGGCGAGGGACGGCCGGCCGTGGCGCAGCCAGCGGGCGAGGGGGGTCTGGGCGCCCGGTTCGTGGCCCTGGCCGCCCAGGAGTGCCTGCATGGCGCCGCAGCCGGAGTGGCCGCAGACGGTGATGCTACCGACCTGGAGGATCTCCACCGCGTACTCGACGGCGGCGGCCACCGAGTCGCAGGAGGCGTCGGTGCCAGGCGGCGGCATGAGGTTGCCGACATTGCGGACGGTGAAGAGGTCGCCCGGGCCGCTGGAGGTGATCATGCTGGTGACCAGGCGGGAGTCGGCGCAGGTCAGGAAGAGCTGGGTGGGTCGCTGGCCCTCGGCGGCGAGCCGGGCCAGCTCGTCGCGCACCAGGTGCGCGGTGTTGCGCTGGAAGGCGCTGAGGCCGCCGACCAGTTGGCCCGCGCTGCCGGATCCAACCTCCGTACGGGTGCAGTGGTGGTTGTGCCACGGTGTCCAGGGCCGGCAGGCGTGGGCGCTGACGGGCTCGGAGATGGGCTGCCCGGTGCGCCCGGAGAGGGTGGCCCAGCCGCCGCGCGCCCGGTGGCCGTCGCACCAGGTGCGCAGCGCCTCGTACGCGGCGTGGTCCATGAAGGAACCGTCCAGCTCGACCACCGCCGTCGCCCCGTACGGCACCTGGGTGAAGGCCTTGGTCAGCTGAGGGACGGCCAGGAACGTCAACTGCCCTCGTACGTTGACGCGGTGGGTGCCGTCCTCCTCGGTGACCGTAATCCGGGTCCGGGTCAGGCGGTGCAGCTGAAGGAAGACCGAGACGGCCACCCCGACCGCCACGCCTTGCAGCACGCCGAACAGGACAACCGTGCCCAGCGTGGCGGCGTACACCGGGAACTCGCGGTGCCGTTGGACGTGCTTGAGGTGGGCGAAGCTGACCATCCGTACGCCGACCGCCATCACCAGCGCGGCGAGCGTGGCCAGCGGAATCAGCCCGAGGACCCCGGCCAGCAGCCCGGAGCACAGCACCACCCACACCCCGTGCAGGACGGTGGCCCGACGGCTGACCGCCCCGGCGGCGACATTGGCCGAGCCCCGGATCGCGCCCCCGGCCACCGGCAGCCCGCCGAGCAGCCCGCAGACCACGTTGGAGGCGCCCTGGCCGAGCAACTCCCGGTCGAGCCCGGCGCGTTCCGCTGTGTCGCCGCGCGCGGCCCGCAGCTTGTCGACGGCGACGGCGGAGAGCAGCGACTCCATACTGGCGACGAGCGTGACGGTGAGGACGGCGGCGATGATGCCGAGGACCGGCCCTTCCGGCAGCCCGGGCAGTACGAGGGTCTTCCAGGAGGGCATGACGGCCCTCGGCAGGGTCATGCTGGCCGCGATGGCGGTGGCCAGGGTGATCGCGGCCAGCGGCGCCGGGACAGCGCGCAGGGCGCGGCCCACCCGGCCCGGCAGCCGGGGCCAGCCGACGAGCACGGCGATGGTGACCGCGCCCATCAGCAGCGCGGCCGCATGGGGATGGGACAACTGCCAAGGCAGTTGGGCGAGGTTGTCGAGCGCCGAGGCGTCCGGGCTGCCGCCGAGGACGACATGCAGCTGTGCGAGGGCGATCGTCGCGCCGATCCCGGCGAGCATGCCGTGCACGATCGCCGGGCTGACGGCCAGCGCTGCCCGGGCGACGCGCACCGCGCCCAGCACGAGCTGGGCGAGGCCGGCCAGCACCGTGATGGCGCAGGTGGTGCGCCATCCGTAGTGCTGCACCAGCTCGGCCGTCACCACGACCAGGCTGGTGGCGGCCCCGCTGACCTGGAGCGGGGCCCCGCCCAGCAGCCCGGCGACGATGCCGCCGACGGCCGCCGAGACCAGCCCGGCCTGTAGCGGTGCGCCGGTCGCCATGGCGATGCCGAGCGACAGCGGGACGGCGATCAGAAAGACGGTGATCGAGGCGGACAGATCGCGGCGGACGGCGATGCGCGCGGCATTGCTGACGGCATTGCTGACGGTATGGCGTAGGTCAAGGCGCAGTGGGTTCATGGGTCCCGTCTCCTCCGGGGCGGCGCGGCTGCGTACGGCGCTCTGCTGCGCGTACGCGGTCGTGGTCACGGCTGTGCGGCGGGTGCTGCTGCCAAGGCCCGGAGAGTCACGGACTGTGACTGTCTCGTTACCCTCAAGGCTCGGTAATGGGAGAGTAATGCACAGCTCTGACAAGCCGGAGGGTCGTGGGACCGTACGGGGCTGCTAATTAGCCCTGGCGGGTGACGCGCTCGATTCCTCCCCCATCAGGAACGACGGATCCACCTGAGAGGCCAGGTCGGAGCCGGTGCGCTCGTTGCCCCAGGTCTCGGCGTTCTTGAGGTGGAAGTGCACCATCTGGCGTGTGTAACGCTCCCAGTCGCGTTCCCCGTACGAGGCGTCGGCGGCCTGATGCATCGCGCGCAGCGCGTCGCGGTTGGCCGCTTCGAGCAGCTCGAAGCGCGGCGGACGGCCCTTCTCCATGGCCCGCACCCAGTCGGAGTGGCCGACGGTGACCAGCAGGTCGTCGCCGACCTCGTCGCGCAGGAAGGTCAGGTCGTCCGGGCCCTGCACCTTGTTCCCGACGACGCGCAGCGCGACGCCGAAGTCGCGGGCGTACTCCTTGTACTGGCGGTAGACGCTGACGCCCTTACGGGTCGGCTCGGCGACCAGGAAGGTCATGTCGAAGCGGGTGAACATGCCGGAGGCGAAGGAGTCGCTGCCGGCCGTCATGTCGACCACCACGTACTCGTCGCGGCAGTCCACGAGGTGGTTGAGGCACAGCTCGACCGCTCCGACCTTGGAGTGGTAGCAGGCGACGCCCAGGTCGGACTCGTTGAAGGGGCCGGTCACCATCAGCCGGACCTCGCCGTCGTCCAACGCGACCGGGCGGGCGCACGCGGCGTAGACCGGGTTGTCCTCCACGACGCGGAGCAGGCGTGAGCCGTGGCCCGGCGGGGTGGTCTTGATCATCGTGTCGGCGGAAGTGATGCGGGGATTGGCGCCGCGCAGATACTCCTTGATCTCCGGGAGGTGCGCGCCCATCGCGGGGAGTGCGGCGGCCTCCTCCTCGTCGATGCCGAGGGCTGGTGCGAGGTGCTGGTTGATGTCGGCGTCGACGGCGAGAACGGGGACGCGCGTGGCGGCGAGGTGACGGATGAAGAGAGAGGACAGCGTGGTCTTGCCGCTGCCGCCCTTCCCGACGAAAGCGATCTTCATGTTCGGTAAGAGTAGTGGTGCCGGGGTGCTGCTTCCGCCCACGAGGTGAGGAACACCACTCCAAAGGGGGGCGCGCGGGCCCGTTGCGTAGGGTCGTACGTATGAGTACGACAGACCCGCTCGCTGTTCTCGGCTCGCTCCCCGGTGTCGTGGAGTCCGTGGACTCCGTACGGAAGGCCGTTGACCAGGTCTACGGCCACCGGGTGATGCGCCGACGCTCCAACGAGGTGGCCTCCGAGGCCGCGCTGCGCGGAGCGCGCGGCTCGGCGGCGCTGGCCGGGGCCGACTGGCCGCTGGAGGAGGTGCGCCGCCGCAGCGACTTCGGCGCCGACCCCGAGTCCCGAACGGTCGGGGCCGCACTGCGGCTGACCGCCGAGGCGGGCCAACTCCTCAGCGTCTGGCGGCGGTCGCCGGTGCAGACGCTGGCCAGGCTGCACCTGGTGGCGGCAGGCGGCGCGGTGCCGGACGAGACGGTGGGGCGGCCCCGGCTGGCCGGTGAGAAGGTCGCGGACGACGGGCTGGTGGAGTCGGCCCTGCCGCTGCCGGAGCCCGAGGAGGTCGCCGCCCGCCTCGACGGCCTGGCGGCGCTGCTGCTCGCGGGCAGCGCGGCGCCGGCGCTGGTGGTGGGCGCGGTGGTGCACGGCGAGCTGCTGGCGCTGCGGCCCTTCGGTTCCTTCAACGGCCCGGTGGCGCGGACGGCGCAGCGCATCGTCCTGGTCGGCAGCGGCCTCGACCCCAAGTCCATCTGCCCGGCGGAGGCCGGACACGCGGAGCTAGGACGCGCGGACTACCTCAAGGCGCTGGAGGGTTACATCTCCGGGACGCCGGAGGGCATGGTCGCCTGGATCGCGCACTGCGCGCGGGCCGTGGAGCTCGGGGTGCGGGAGAGCGTGGCGGTGTGCGAGGCGCTGCAGCGCGGGGCGGCGTAACGCGTTCTGGGGATTTGGGTTCTGGGCTCCCGGTTTCCGGGCCCGAACAGGGTTGCGCTAAGGGGTCCGAACAGAGTTGCGGCGGCACCTTGGGGGTGCCGCCGCTGGCATGACTCTCGGGTTACCAAGCGTGCACGGTATTCGCCCATCAGGTCGGGACTTCGCCCGTCACCTGGTGCGGCTGGCCCGATAAGCGGGTCTGCGTCGCGTGGGTGCCTAATTGTCATACTCGGTCCGTGGGGCCTTGATGCTGATCTCTCCGGTCTTCCTCTCGGAATATCCGTGGTCACGCGGGCCGTCAGTTCATTTCTACAGCGCCGGCGGGGGAAGCGGAACCCCTCGGTACAGTTGAATTACTTTTGGGACAATCGGTACATTACGCGGCGTCACGACATCGCCGGCCTGCGGCGGCGCGAGGCGTACCAGAGCAGGCCCGCCGTGGCCGCCGCCGCCCCGATCGCCGCTGCCGCCAGCACGGGCCGCGGCGGCATGGACAGCGACGGCACCCGCTGGTGCAGTCGCACCGGGCGGCTGAAGGTCAGTACCGGCCATTCGCGGGCGATCGCCTCCCGGCGCAGCGCGCGGTCGGGATTGACGGCATACGGGTGGCCGACGGCCGCCAGCATCGGGATGTCGGTGACCGAGTCGCTGTAGGCGTACGACCGCTCCAGGTCGTACCCCTCGGACTCGGCGAGCCCCGCGATCGCCTCGGCCTTGGCGGGGCCGTAGACATAGTGCTCGATCTCGCCGGTGTAGGCGCCGTCCTTGGCGATCATCCGGGTGGCCACGACATGGTCGGCGCCGAGCATCTCGCCGATCGGCTCGACGACTTCGGCGCCGGACGCGCTGACGATGACGACGTCGCGGCCGGCGAGGTGGTGCTCCTCGATGAGCGAGGCCGCCTCGTCGTAGATGATCGGGTCGATCAGGTCGTGCAGTGTCTCGGCGACGATCTCCCGTACCTGCTGCACATTCCAGCCACGGCAGAGCTCGGAGAGGTACTTGCGCATTCCCTCCATCTGGTCGTGGTCCGCCCCGCCGACGAGGTAGACGAACTGGGCGTACGCGGTGCGCAGCACGGCACGCCGGTTGATCAGGCCGCCTTGGTAGAAGGAACGGCTGAAGGCCAGCGTGCTCGACTTGGCGATGACCGTCTTGTCGAGGTCGAAGAAGGCCGCGGTGCGCCCAGTGCGCGGGGCGAGGTGGTTTTCCACGAGCACGAGCATAGGCACCCACCATTCGGCGTAAGCTGAGACGCGTGGGTTTGCCTGAGAAGGCCTTCGGGTACACCATGGAAGTCACGGATCGTTCGCGACCGTGCTAACCCGGTCTGGCTCCTCCCCCCCCGAGTCGGACCGTGGGGACGACCCCCGCTCTCCCCCCCGGCGGGGGTCGTCGCATGTCCGCATGCGTTTTGGGGGCCCTGGACCGGTCGTTCCGCTTCCTCTTTCGGCTCTTGTGCGGGGCATCGCGCCGTCTCCCTTCGCTCCTTCGATAACTACTACGCGTGACATCGCGTAATCGTTGCGCTGTTCGAAGGAACTCATCCGAACGGGTGGCGGAGATATCCACAACCGGCCGGTTATCCACAGATCTCCTTCAAGATCAACAATATTTCCCGGATCCCTCGATCCTGGCCGTGGATGTTGCACCGGTGATGCACCCGGTGTGTACGGGACGGATGAGGGGGACGGGAAAATGGCTGAATTTTTCACAGGTGACCGGCCGACGGCAGCTGCCGACATCCCTGGCGGGCCGCTGATCGTCACCGAGGACGAAGCGCTCCTCGACGATCTGCTGAGACTCTGCGCGGCGGCGGGCGCCCAGCCGGAGGTGGCCTTCGCAGGGCCGCCGAGAGCGGGCAGCTGGGAGACCGCGCCGCTCGTGCTGGTGGGTGCGGCCAGGCGTGCGCCTGGTGGTGGCCACGGGCGCGTGGGGGGTGTCGGTAGCGCCGGAATGCGGCTGCTGCGCGGGGCGGGCCGGCGCGGCGGCGTCCTGCTCATCGGGCGCGACCTGGACGACCCGGATGTCTGGCGGCAGGCCGTCGACATCGGCGCCGACCATGTGATCTTCCTGCCGGACGCCGAGAAATGGCTGGTCGACCGGATCGCCGACGCGGCGGAGGGCGTCGGCGACCCCGCCCTCACCATCGGCGTCGTCGGCGGCCGGGGCGGCGCGGGGGCCAGCACACTGGCCTGCGCCCTGGCGGTCACCGCCGCCCGCTCCGGACGCCGCACCATGCTCGTCGACGCCGACCCACTCGGCGGCGGCCTGGACGTCCTGCTCGGTGCTGAACGGGCCTCCGGGCTGCGCTGGCCCGACCTCGCCGAATCCCGGGGCCGGGTCAACAGCGGAGCCCTGGAGGAGTCCCTGCCGCGTACGCATGCGCTGAGCGTGCTGAGCTGGGACCGGGGCGACGCCGTCGTCATCCCGCCGCAGGCCATGCGGTCGGTGATGGGCGCAGCCAGACGGCGCGGCGGGGTCGTGGTCGTGGACCTGCCCCGCCGGATCGACGAGGCCGTCACCGAGGCGCTCGCCCAGATCGACGTCGGGCTCCTGGTGGTCCCCGCCGAGCTGCGGGCCGTCGCGGCGGCGGGGCGGGTCGCCTCGCGGATCGGCATGGTGCTGAGGGACCTGCGGGTCGTCGCCCGGGGCCCGTTCGGTTCCGGCCACCTCGGCGATGAGGCCATCGCCAAGCTCATCGGTCTCCCGCTCGCCGGCGAACTGCCGCCCGAGCCGGGCCTGCCCGCCGCCCTCGACTGCGGCGAGGCCCCGGGCGCCGACGCCCGCGGTCCTCTCGCCCGCTTCTGCTCCGCCTTCCTGGCCGAGGCCCTGCCCAGTGGCGGGAGCGTGGCCGCATGAGTGCCGAACTCCACGATGTCCTTGACGCCGTACGGCTGCGCCTCGCCGCCTCAGGGGACGAGCCCACACCGGCGGGCGTCGCCACCGCCCTTCGGGCCCAGGGGCGGCTGCTCGGCGACACCGAGGTCCTCGGGGTCGTGCACGCGCTGCGGTCCGAGATCGTCGGCGCCGGGCCCCTGGAGCCGCTGCTCGCCGATCCTCAGGTCACCGACGTCCTGGTCAACGGCCCCGACGAGGTCTGGGTCGACCGCGGCTCCGGGCTCGAACGCAGCGACGTCCGCTTCCAGGACGCCGCCGCCGTGCGCAGGCTGGCCCAGCGGCTCGCCACCTCCGCAGGGCGCCGGCTCGACGACGCCCGTCCCTGGGCGGACGCCCGCCTGCCCGACGGCACCCGGCTGCACGCCGTGCTGCCGCCGGTCGTGGTCGGCGCCCCCTGCCTGTCGCTGCGCGTCGTACGGACCCGGGCCTTTACCCTCGACGAGCTGATCGCCGCGGGCAGCATGGACCGGGCCACCGCCGCCCTGCTGCGGGCCGTCCTCGACGCACGGCTGAGCTTCCTCGTCTCGGGCGGCACGGGCTGCGGCAAGACCACACTCCTGAGCTGCCTGCTCGGGCTCGTCGCCCCGCACGAACGGATCGTCCTCGCCGAGGACTCCGCCGAGTTGCGCCCGCACCACCCGCACGTCGTACGCCTCGAGACCCGGCCCGCCAACCAGGAGGGCATGGGCCTGGTCACTCTGCGGGACCTGGTCCGCCAGGCCCTGCGGATGCGGCCGGACCGCCTGGTCGTCGGCGAGGTCCGGGGACCCGAGGTCACCGACCTGCTGGCCGCCCTCAACACTGGCCACGAGGGCGGCTGCGGCACCGTGCACGCCAACGCGGCGGCCGATGTGCCCGCCCGGCTGGAAGCCCTCGGCTCCACGGCGGGGCTCGACAGGGTTGCGCTGCACAGCCAGTTGGCGGCCGCCCTGTCGGTCGTCGTCCACCTCGTACGGGATCGTGCGGGGCGGCGCCGGGTCGCCGAGATCCACGTCCTGGAGCGCGGCCGCGACGGCTTCGTCACCACTGTCCCGGCGACGCTCGGCAGCGAACGCGGTCCGGGCTGGAACCGGTTGGCGGCCCTGTGCGAACGGGGGGCCGACCGGTGAGCGTGCATGTGGCCTTTGCAGCGGCGCTTTGTGCGGGCGGAGCGGCCTGGGTGCTGGGCGGGCGGGACGATGTGCTGCGCCGGGCACGGCTGATGTTCGCCGGCGGGGCTCCGCCGCCCGTGTCCTGGGAGGCCCGGGGCCGGGCGCTGCTCGACCCCTTCCGGGCCCGTTTCGGCTGGCGGGTCGGCCGCGAAGTCCTGTGCCTGCCTGCCGGGTTGCTGCTCTGCCCGCTCGCCCATTCCGTCCTGCCCGCGCTGGCCGGCGCGGCCGCCGTACCGCTGGCCGGCCGGTGGCTGCGGGCCCGTGAGCGCGAGGCGGCGGTGGAACGGCGAGCCGCTGCCGTCACCACGCTCTGCTCAGCCGTCGCGGGCGACCTGCGGGCCGGACTGGGCCCGCACGCCGCGCTC
>NZ_RJVR01000056.1 GCF_003999195.1 Streptomyces soli | reverse complement strand
GCAGGCGCGGCCCGCGGCGGCCCAGCCGGCCGTCGCAGCCCAGCAGGCCGCGGCCCCGGCGTGGGGCGCGCCGCCTGCGCAGCAGTCCGTACCGCAGCAGTCCCTACCACCGCAGTCCGGCGGCTGGGGCGGCGGGTCGCACGCCCAACCACCCCAGCAGGCGCCCGCATCGACCGGTCCGGCCGGTGGCGCAGGCGCCGGAACAGCGCCGGTCTACGGCGACCGCAGCCCCACCACCTTCCACCAGCTCGCCCTCGGCCACGTCATGCGCATCGGCCGTGCGCTGGAGAACGAGCTGGTCGTCTCCGACCTGCAGGTCTCCCGCCACCACGCCGAATTCCGCGCGCACCCCGACGGCCGCTACGAGATCGTCGACCTCGGCAGCCACAACGGCACATATGTCAACGGGCAGCCGGTCCAGCGTCATCTGCTCGACGCAGACGACATCGTGGGCGTCGGCCACTCCACCTTCCGGCTGGTCGGAAACCGGCTGGAGGAGTTCGTCGACACCGGCGAGGTCTCCTTCTCGGCCCGCCGCCTCACCGTGCGCGTGCCGCAGGGCAAAACGACCAAGACGATCCTCAACGACGTCTCCTTCGGCGTCCCCGAGAAGTCACTGGTCGCGGTCATCGGCCCGTCCGGCTCCGGCAAGTCCACCCTGCTGCGTGCCCTGACCGGTTACCGTCCCGCCGACGCGGGCGACGTGCTGTACGACAACCGCAATCTCTACAAGCAGTTCGCGGAGCTCCGCCAGCGCATCGGCCTCGTCCCGCAGGACGACATCCTCCACAAGGAGCTCTCGGTCCGCACCGCCCTGCGCTATGCGGCCAAGCTCCGCTTCCCCGGCGACACCAAGTCCGCCGAGCGCGAGTCCCGTATCGACGAGGTGCTGCGCGAGCTCAAGCTCGACATCCACGCCGACAAGCGCGTCACCTCCCTGTCGGGCGGCCAGCGCAAGCGTGTCTCTGTCGCCCTGGAGCTGCTCACCAAGCCGTCCCTGATCTTCCTGGACGAGCCCACCTCCGGCCTCGACCCGGGCATGGACCGGGACGTCATGAAGCTGCTGCGCGGCCTCGCCGACGACGGCCGTACGGTCCTGGTCGTCACCCACTCGGTGGCCGAGCTGGCGCTGTGCGACAAGCTCCTGGTGATGGCCCCGGGCGGCGCGGTCGCGTACTTCGGCCCGCCTGAGGAGGCGCTGAACTTCTTCGGCTACGACACCTGGGCCGACGTCTTCTCCGCCTTCGAGAACTACCGCGACTACGACTGGGCGGGCCGCTGGAAGGGCTCGCAGCACTACCAGATGTACGCCGCCGACCTCGACGCCGCCGCCCCGATATCCGCACCCGTCGTCCCACGTCGGGCCGCCAAACCGCCCAAGCCGCAGGGCTGGATGTCGCAGTTCTTCACGCTGGTGCGGCGCTATCTGTCGGTGATCGCCTCCGACCGGGGCTTCATCGGCCTGATGATCATCCTGCCCGCCGTTCTCGGCGCGGTCAGCTGTGTCATCCCCGCCGACTTCGGCCTCGGCCCGCCGCAGGGCAAGGCCAAGCTCAACGGCGACGCGGGCACGATCATGCTCATCCTCGCAGTCGGCGCCTGCTTCTCCGGTGCCGCCAACTCTGTACGCGAGCTGATCAAGGAACGGGTCATCTACGAGCGGGAACGCGCTACCGGCCTGTCCCGCTCCGCCTACCTGATGTCCAAGATCTTCGTGCTCGGACTGATCAGCGTCCTCCAGGGCGTCATCATCTGCGCCATCGGCTTCTCCACGCGCGTGCTGCCCGCGCAGGGCGTCGTCTTCAAGAGCCTGCCCGCTCTGGAGCTGACCCTGGTCGTCATCGCGCTCGGCTTCACCTCGATGATGTTCGGCCTGGTGATCTCCGCGCTGGTGAAGACCGCCGAGAAGACCATGCCGCTGCTGGTGATGTTCGCCATCATCCAGGTCGTCTTCACCGGGATCCTGTTCAAGATCTACGGCACGGTCGGCCTGGAGCAGTTCGCTTGGCTCATGCCGTCCCGCTGGGCCATCGGTGCGGCCGGCGCCACCCTCGACCTCTCCCACCTCATGCCGCCGTGGGACCCGAACAACCCGACCGACTTCGACCCCCTGTGGGACCACAGCGCGAGTCAGTACGGCATCGACATGGCAGTCCTCATCGGCATCGGCGTGATCTGCGGCTTCCTCGTGCTGCGCCTGCTGCGCAGGCACGAGCCGGAGGTCATGCGCAAGTAGGGGAACTGCGAAGGGCGGCGGCCTCCCGACACGGGAGGCCGCCGCCCTTCTGCGTTTACTGGACGAGCCGGTCGGCTCAGTACCAGTTGTGGGCCTGCCAGAAGGACCAGGCGCCACAGGGGCTGCCGTAGCGGCCGTTCATGTAGCTCAGGCCCCACTTGATCTGGGTGGCCGGGTTGGTGCGCCAGTCGGAGCCGGCGGAAGCCATCTTGGTGCCCGGGAGGGCCTGGACCAGGCCGTACGCGCCCGAGGAGGCGTTGGTCGCCGACGGGTTCCAGCCACTCTCACGGGTGACGATGTGCGAGAAGCACTGGAACTGCGACGAACTCATCATCGACGAGGCGATCTGCTGCGGCGTACCGCTCACGACCGCCCGGGCGGGAGCCTTGGTGATTGCCTTGCGGACCTGGCTACGGCTCGCGACGGCAGCCTGCGCCTTGCGCTTGGCGGCAGCGGCGACGGCAGCCTCGTGCTTCTTCTTGGCGGCCGCAACGGCAGCGGCCTTCTTCTTGGCAGCGGCGGCCTCCGCCACGGCCTTCTTCTTCGCGGTGGCGGCCTGTGTGCTGGCCTGACCGGCGATGCTCTGCTGCTGCGCGCTCGACGCGGGGGTCCAGTCGGCGACCTGCTGGGCGGCTACGGCCGTCCCGGCCGTCCCGGATACACCGGTGATGGCCAGTACACCGGCACCTGCCGCGGCAACGCCGGCGGCGGAGTACTTGTGGACCTTGGTCAGACGGTTGAGCATCGGGATCGTGGGGACGTTCATGGGGGAGTTACCTCTTCCATTCGCGCGGTGCTCCGCTCTGCCGTCAGGCACTGCCCTCAGGCAAAGAGAAGCGCCACGTGTCGAACGCGGCGCGGAGCGACCCCGTAATTGTTAGCGGCGTGTAAATCCCCTGGCAAAGATGCCCATTACTACCGAATGCCGTAGTTGCCCCCTACGCGGAGCTTGGCCCTGGGCCTCCCACCTGGGCATGTGAGGGGGCGGTAGGACTACTAAACCCGTTAGTAAGTGATTTGCGTCCCATGAGGTGCTTCACATGGAGGTGCCTCCGGAATCGCTCATCGCGACGCCGGAGACACACTCTGTGGTCGATTTGGGACGCCCTTTACGGCAGCAATAGGTTCACGTCACCGAACTCGTGCCACAGGTAGCCCCCGGCCACAGCCGCCGCGTACACCCGCTCGAGCAGCGCGCTCCCCGCCACCGCCTCCAGCATCAGCAGGTGGGAGGCCTCTGGGTCGTGCAGCCCGGTCAGCAGACCGTCCACGGCCCGCACACCGCGCTCCGGGGTGATGACCAGGTCCGTCCAGCCCTGCGCCGCCCGGACCCGACCCCGGCCGGAGGTCGCCGACTCCAGGGCCCGAACCGCCGTCGTACCGACCGCCACCACCCGGCCGCCGCTCGCCCGGGCCGCGTTCACCAGCCACGCGGTGCTGGCCGGCACGGCGAAGCGCTCCGGATACGGCGGCTCGTGGGCCTCCGCCGAGGCGACGCCCGTATGCAGCACGATCGGCGCGATCTGCACCCCACGGCTCACCAGCTCCGTCACCAGCCCCGCCGTGAAGGGCCGCCCCGCGCTCGGCATCTCCGCCGAGCCCAGACCATCGGCCGACGGCACCGAGAAGACCGTCTGGTACGCCGCGAGCGGCTGGTCCCGCTCCGTGTACCCGTATCGGATGGGCCGCCCGTACCGCCCCAGGTACGCCACCACGTCGGCCACCGACACCGCCGCCAGCCACAGCCTGTCCCCCCGCGGCGAGAGCGGCGCCAGCAGCGTCAGCCGCTCCCCGCCCGGCAGCGCCACCACGACCCCGGCGGGACCGCCCGCCCGGCGCAGCGTCGTACCCCGCGCGTCCGGCGTACGCAGCTCGACCGCCCAGCGCCCGTCGTCCTGCCGGGTCGAGAAGTGCACGACCACCGGCTTCTCCCCGAGCCGCCCGTCCACCGCGGCGGGCAGCGTCCGGGAGGTGTTCACCACCAGGACGTCCCCGGCCCGCAGCAGCCCCGGCAGCTCACCGAAGCCGTGGTGCGAAACGCCCTCTGACTCCGTCGGGGGGACCCCCACCCCGGCGGCCCTGCGCCCGACCAGCAGCCGCACCGCGTCCCGCCCGCCGCCGCGCTTCTCCACCGGCACCCGGGCCGACAGCTCGGGCGGCACCCGAAGCCCCCCCATCACCGTCATCGCGCCCCCTCCAGCAGCGCCGGGGCGGAGTAGCGACCGCTGCCCGCGCCCTCGTCGAGCAGCCCCAGCAGCGCCGGCACCACCGACTCCGGCGAGGCCCGGTCCGCGAAGTCCGGGTCGTCCGGCGCGGCAGCCGCGTACAGCTCCGTACGCATGTCGCCCGGGTCCACCGCCCACACGGCCAGCGCCGGTTCCTCCACCGCGAGCACCGCGGACAGCTGATCGAGGGCGGCCTTGGTGGCCCCGTAGCCGCCCCAGGTCCCGTACGCCTCCACGGCCGCGTCCGAGCTCACATTGAGTACGGTCCCCGAGCCGGCCCGCAGCAGCGGCAGCGCCTCCTGCACCAGCGCCAGAGGGGCCAGCACATTGGTCTCCAGCGCCGCCCGCAGACCGTTCAGCGGCTGCTCGGCCAGCGGCACCAGCGGTTCGGCGCCCAGCGCGCTCGCGTTGTTGACCAGCAGGTCGAGGCCGCCGAACTCCCACGCCGCCGCCACCAGCTCGACCCGGTGCGCGGCCTCGGCGACATCGCCCGGCACCGCCGTCACCCCCGCCGCACCCTCCAGACCCTCCAGTTCGGCCGCCGCGGCCTTCAGCGCATCCGCCGAGCGTCCGTCGATCACCAGGTCCCAGCCGCGCGCCGCCAGCGCCGCCGCCAGCGCCCGCCCCAGACCCCGTGATGCCCCAGTGATGATCGCTACCGGCATGGTTCAGTCCTCCGATGCCGCCGACCGGCCCCGTGCCGGACGACTGCCCTCACCGTAGGAACGCGGCACCCCCGGCGCCTCGGCCGCCCGCAGCACCCGACGGGGGCACTTCGCCCTAGGTCTCCAGGCCCCCGCCCACCCGCCGAGCGGCCGATCCCCACGGCAACCCGCCGCCGGTACGGTGAACACATGTCCAGCCACGCGTCCCGACGCGGCATCGAAGCGGTCAGCGCGGCCGTCCTCGCCATGAGCAGGCACCTGGAGGTCCGCGAGGTCCTGCAGACCATCGTCGGCTCCGCCCGCGAGCTGCTCGACGCCGAGTACGCCGCGCTCGGCGTGCCCGACGACCACGGCGGCTTCGCCCAGTTCGTGGTCGACGGCATCAGCGACGAGCAGTGGAAGGCGATCGGCCCGCTGCCCCGCCAGCACGGCATCCTCGCGCTCATGCTCAGTGAGGCCACCACCCAGCGGCTGCCCGACGTACGCAAGCACCCCAGCTTCGACGGCTGGCCCAAGGCCCACCCCGACATGACCGACTTCATCGGCATGCCCGTCGTCGACGGCGACGAGGTGCTCGCCGCGCTCTTCCTCGCGAACAAGAGGTGCCCCACACCCGTCGACGTGTGCGGCTTCACCGAGGAGGACGAGGCGTTGCTGCGCATCCTCGCCGCGCACGCCGCCATCGCGCTGGTCAACGCCCGGCTCTACGAGCGCAGCCGCGAGTTGACGCTGGTGGGGGAGCGGGCCCGTATCGCGCATGAGTTGCACGACGCCGTATCGCAGAAGCTCTTCTCGCTGCGGCTCACCGCCCAGGCAGCCGCCACCCTCGTCGACCGCGATCCGGCCCGCGCCAAGGACGAACTGCGACAGGTGGCCGCCCTCGCGGCCGAGGCCGCCGACGAACTGCGTGCCGTCGTCGTGGAGATGCGGCCCGCAGCCTTGGACGAGGACGGCCTCGTCGCCGCGCTGCGCAGCGAGGTGCAGGTGCTCGGCCGCGCGCACACGGCGAGCGTCGACTTCGCCACCGTCCGGTTGCGGGCCCTGCCGGCCGCCCAGGAGGAGGCCGTGCTGCGCGTCGCCCAGGAGGCGCTGCACAACGCGCTGCGGCACTCCGGCGCGACCGCTGTGACCGTCCGCCTGGAAGGCCGCGCCAAGGGCGCGGTGCTCACCGTCACCGACGACGGGTGCGGCTTCGACCCGTCGGCGGTGCGCCGCGCCGGACGCCACCTCGGCCTGGTCTCCATGCGGGACCGGGCGAGCAGCGTCGGCGGCGCCCTGACTGTGCAGTCGGCGCTCGGCAAGGGCACCGTGATCGAGATGGAGGTGCCCGGTGGCTGACACGATCCGCGTCCTGCTGGTCGACGACCACCAGGTGGTCAGGCGCGGCCTGCGTACGTTCCTCGAAGTGCAGCCCGACATCGAGGTGGTCGGTGAGGCCGGCGACGGCGACGAGGGAGTGCTGCGCGCCCAGGAACTGAGCCCCGACGTGATCCTGATGGACGTCAAGATGCCCGGCACCGACGGCATCGCGGCGCTGCGCAGGCTCCGCGAGGAGGGCAGTAAGGCCCGCGTCCTGGTGGTCACCAGCTTCACCGAACAGCGCACAGTGGTCCCCGCCCTGCGGGCCGGCGCCGCCGGCTACGTCTACAAGGACGTGGACCCCGACGCCCTGGCCGGCGCCATCCGCTCCGTGCACGCCGGCCATGTGCTGCTCCAGCCGGAGGTCGCCGACGCGCTGCTGTCCCAGGAGGAGGCCGGCAGCGGCACCGGCCGGGGCACCACGCTCACCGAGCGCGAGCGCGAAGTGCTGACCCTGATCGCCGACGGCCGCTCCAACCGCGAGATCGCCCGCGCGCTGGTGCTGTCCGAGAAGACCGTCAAGACCCACGTCTCGAACATCCTGATGAAGCTCGACCTCTCCGACCGCACCCAGGCCGCCCTTTGGGCCGTACGGCACGGAATCGGCATCTGATCGTCGTCTCATCGGAGTGCAAGCGGAACGTCGTCCTCCGGGCTGAGATTCATACCGTCGGGTGTATGTAGCCCGAATGGCGCAACCTCATCGACCCTCGGCCGTTCTCCATGGCGTGCTGCGGCGGCTCGCTGCAGTGCCACATGCAAGGAAGGGTCAACGAAGTGAAGAACCTGCACAAGGTCGCCGCCGTCACCATGGTCGCCGGAGGCCTCGCCCTGGCCGGAGCCGGAGCTGCCTCCGCCACCAGCGGCGGTGCGCACGCCGGCGGCCTGGCGAAGAACTCCCCGGGTGTCGTCTCGGGCAACCTGATCCAGGTGCCCGTGCATGTCCCGGTCAACGCCTGCGGCAACACCGTGAGCGTGATCGGCCTCCTCAACCCGTCGACCGGGAACTTCTGCATCAACAAGTGACCCGGCGACAGCGCCGGGTCCAACTGTGACCACCGGCCCCGGAGGCCTCGCCTCCGGGGCCGGTCCTTTGCCTTCGGCCGTACGGGGGGTTCCCGGCCCCGGCCCGTTTCATCCGACCACGCCCCGCGTTCCTCAGGGCGTGGCCCCACGCCCGGGGTCGTACAACAGCAGGAGGAACGCTTCCATGAGCACTGCCAAGAAGGCAGCTTTCGCCATCGCCGCCGCCGGGATGGTCGCCGGTGCCGGAGCCGGCACGGCGCTCGCCGACTCGAACGCCGATGCCATCGCTGCGAAGTCTCCAGGCGTGATCTCGGGCAACGTCATCCAGGTGCCCGTGCACATCCCGGTCAACCTGTGCGGCAACTCGATCAACATCATCGCGTTCGTCAACCCGACTATCGGGAATGTCTGCGTCAACCACTGACGCCGCCGGAAGGCCCCGCGGACAACGACGTCCGCGGGGCCTTCCGCTCTGTACCGGTCCTCCTACAGGACTCCCTACGAGAGGCGGCCTCAGCCCTTCCGCCGCTCCGCCTCCTCCACGTACGCGTTGTACGCCGCGACCTGCGCCCTCCGCGCCGTACGCTCCACCGGCCGCAGCAGCTCGGCCCGCGCCGCGATCTCCGAGGCGCTCACCGCCGCCCCGTGCTCCCCGGTCGCGATCGCCACCAGCGCCGCCACCCGCTGCGCCAGCTCCAGCACCCGCGCCGCCCGCGGCGGATACCCCGGCGCCAGCACCTCGCGCCCCCGCTCCGCCCGTGCCCGGTATGCGTCCAGCGCCGCCTGCGCGGCAGGACCCGACCCCGCGACATCCAGCTTCGTCAGCGCCGCCGTGGCCTCTCTCAGCGCCTCCGCCAGCTCCCGCTCCGCCTCGCCCAGCGACGGCACGTCCGCGGGCGGCCCCTGCCGGACCTCCAGGCAGTGCCACTCCACCTCGACATGCACATCGCCCCGGGGACCGGCCTCCCTCACCTCCGGTACGAGACCGAGCGGCGGTCCCCCGACCGCGACGACCGCCTCGCCCGCCGCGAGCGCCCGGGCATTGAAGTCCGGCGGCCCGCTGAGCCCCAGCGGATGTCCCGGCACCGGCAGCGCGAGCCGCAGCCCCGTCACCCCCAGGGCGCGCAGCCGGCCGAGCCCCAGCGTGAGGCCGACCGGGGCCGGCTCACCCGGCAATCCGGAAACACGGTGGACCGTATCGCCGGCGATTACCTCATCGGCGACGTTATCTGGTGCGGCAAGTCCGGCAATCAGGGCATTCCCCCACGCCGTAAGCCGTCCTGAGCGAGGTTCCTCGAGCATCCCCCCAGCCTAGGGACTGGCACCGACACCGCGTGGCGTAGGTTTTCCCTCGGGGGCCTCGACGCCAAGACTGCGACTGCAATGGGAGACAACGCGCTCATGAGCGATGTTCTGGAGCTGGTGGACGTATCAGTGGTCCGCGACGGCCGGGCTCTGGTGGACCAGGTCTCCTGGTCGGTCGCCGAGGGTGAGCGCTGGGTGATCCTGGGTCCCAACGGCGCGGGCAAGACGACCCTGCTCAATGTCGCCTCCAGCTATCTCTTCCCGACCTCCGGCACCGTCCAGATCCTCGGCGAGAAGCTCGGCAGCGTCGACGTGTTCGAGCTGCGGCCGCGCATCGGCATGGCCGGCATCGCCATGTCCGAGAAGCTGCCCCGCCGCCAGACCGTCCTGGAGACCGTGCTCACCGCCGCGTACGGCATGACCGCCCACTGGCGGGAGAGCTACGAGAAGGTCGACGAGGACCGCGCCCGCGCCTTCCTCGACCGGCTCGGCATGTCCGACTTCCTCGACCGGAAGTTCGGCACCCTCTCCGAGGGCGAACGCAAGCGCACCCTCATCGCCCGCGCCATGATGACCGACCCCGAACTGCTGCTCCTCGACGAGCCCGCCGCCGGCCTCGACCTCGGTGGCCGCGAGGACCTGGTCCGCCGCCTCGGCCGGCTCGCCCGTGACCCGATCGCCCCCTCCATGATCATGGTCACCCACCATGTCGAGGAAATCGCCCCCGGCTTCACCCACGTCCTGATGATCCGTCAGGGCAAGGTCGTCGCCGCCGGACCCCTCGAGACCGAGCTCAGCTCCGTCAACCTCTCCCGGTGCTTCGGCCTCCCGCTCGTCGTCGAGCGCCGCGGTGACCGCTGGACCGCCACCGGCCTGCCCCTCAGCTAGAGCCCAACTTCCGCCCGGCCCCCGGGCTTTCGCGCTCTGTCACGATCACCCCAACGCCCCTACGATGGGGGCGTGGACTCATGGTTGTGGTGGCTCGTCGCGGCAGTAGGGCTCGGAATTCCGCTCGTGGTGACCGCGATGCCCGAGTTCGGGATGTTCGCGGTCGGTTCGGTGGCCGCCGCTGTCGTCGCAGGCCTCGGCGGCGGAATCACCGCGCAGGTGCTGGTCTTCGTCATCGTCTCCGTCGCACTCATCGCCGTCGTACGCCCCATCGCCAACCGGAACGCGAAACAGCGCCCCGAACTGCGCAGCGGCGTCGACGCACTCAGGGGCCGCCAGGCCGTCGTCCTCGAAAGGGTCGACGAGAGCGGCGGCCGCATCAAGCTCAACGGCGAGACCTGGTCCGCCCGGGCTCTCGACTCCGGCCGGATTTTCGAGCCCGGCGACAAGGTGGACGTCGCGGAGATCGAGGGCGCGACAGCCGTCGTCATCTGACAGCTGACCTGGCCGTACGGGGCCCACGGGAATTCGCCGAACCCCAGCGCCGCCCGGCCCGGGTCTGACAGACTTGATCATGTCGTAATACAGGCAGCAGCAGGCAAACGGCGTGGGAGCAGACGTGGCACCGATCGTCATCGTCCTGATCATCCTGGTGGTGCTCGTCTTCATCGCGCTCATCAAGACGGTCCAGGTCATTCCGCAGGCCAGCGCGGCCATCGTCGAGCGATTCGGCCGCTACACCAGGACGTTGAGTGCGGGCCTCAACATCGTGGTCCCCTTCATCGACACCATCCGCAACCGCATCGACCTCCGCGAGCAGGTCGTGCCCTTCCCGCCCCAGCCGGTGATCACCCAGGACAACCTGGTCGTGAACATCGACACCGTCATCTACTACCAGGTCACCGACGCCCGGGCCGCGACGTACGAAGTCGCCAGCTACATCCAGGCGATCGAGCAGCTCACCGTCACCACCCTGCGCAACATCATCGGTGGCATGGACCTGGAACGGACGCTGACCTCCCGCGAGGAGATCAATGCGGCGCTGCGCGGCGTCCTCGACGAGGCCACCGGCAAGTGGGGCATCCGCGTCAACCGCGTCGAGCTCAAGGCCATCGAGCCGCCCACCTCCATCCAGGACTCGATGGAGAAGCAGATGCGCGCCGACCGCGACAAGCGCGCCGCGATCCTCACAGCCGAAGGTATCCGCCAGTCACAGATCCTCACCGCCGAGGGTGAGAAGCAGTCCGCCATCCTCCGCGCCGAAGGCGAGTCCAAGGCCGCCGCCCTGCGCGCCGAGGGCGAGGCACAGGCCATCCGTACGGTCTTCGAGTCCATCCACGCCGGCGACCCGGACCAGAAGCTCCTCGCCTACCAGTACCTGCAGATGCTCCCCAAGATCGCCTCAGGCGACGCCAACAAGCTCTGGATCATCCCCAGCGAGCTCAACGACGCCCTCAAGGGCCTCGGCGGCATCGTCAACATCCCCGGCGCCCCCGGCGCGGGCGGCGGCGGCAACGGGGACGGCGGCACGCGCCGCGAGACCCCGCGCCTCGACAAGGACTGAGAAAGCACCAAGACATGGCATGATCGCTGCGCGTCCCTCGACCTCAAAGGCGGGGAGGCGTCGCACCGATCATGGAGAAGCACATGTCCGTCTGGGAGATGCTGGCCGTCTTCGCGACCGGAATCGGCGCGGGCACAATCAACACCATCGTCGGCTCCGGCACCCTGATCACCTTCCCCGTCCTGCTCGCCGTCGGCCTGCCCCCGGTCACCGCCAACGTCTCCAACACCCTCGGCCTCGTCCCCGGCTCCCTCACCGGCGCCTTCGGCTACCGCCGCGAGCTGGAAGGCCAACGCCCCCGCGTCCTGCGGCTCGGCGTCACCGCCCTCGCCGGCGGCCTCACCGGCGCGATCCTGCTGCTGGCGCTGCCCTCTGCGGCCTTCGACGCGATCGTCCCCGCCCTCATCGGGATCGCCCTCGTCCTCGTCGTCCTCCAGCCCCGGCTCTCCCGCGCCATGGCCGGCCACCGCGGCCGTAAGGAACACGGCGGCCCCCTGCTCGTCGCCGGCATCTTCCTCAGCAGCGCGTACGGCGGCTACTTCGGCGCCGCTCAGGGAGTCCTCTACCTCTCCCTCATGGGCCTGCTCCTCAGCGACACCCTGCAACGCATCAACGCCGTCAAGAACGTCCTCGCCCTGCTGGTCAACGGCGTGGCCGCGGTCTTCTTCCTCTTCGTCGCCCACTTCGACTGGACGGCAGTCCTGCTCATCGCGGGCGGCGCCGCCATCGGCGGAGTCATCGGCGCGCGCGTAGGCCGCCGGCTTCCGCCGACGGCCCTGCGCGGGGTGATCGTCGTGGTCGGTATCGTCGCGATCGTCCAGCTGATCATCCGCTGACCGGCTACGCCGGCCGCGCCAGCCACTCCGGCAGTGCGGCCGCGCCGTCCTTCATCCCCAGCGCCAGCAGCAGTGTGTCCGCCGGTGTCGGCTCGAACGGCTGCGTCAGCAACCGCATCCCCGCCTGCTCCGGCGTACGGTCCGCCTTGCGGTGGTTGTCCTCCGCGCACGACGCGACCGTGTTCAGCCAGGTGTCCCCGCCACCGCGCGAACGCGGTACGACATGGTCCACCGTCGTCGCCCTGCGACCGCAGTACGCGCACCGGTGCTGGTCACGCACCAGTACACCGCGCCGCGACCACGACGCCCGTTGTCGGAACGGCACCCGTACGTAGCGGCAGAGCCGGATCACCTGCGGCACCGGTATGTCGACCGCGGCCGCACGGATCCGCAGCCCGGGATGCGCCTGCTCGACCACGGCCTTGTCCCGCATGACCAACACCACCGCACGCCGCAGCGACACCGTCGACAGCGGCTCGAAGCTCGCGTTCAGTACCAGCGTCTCGCGCATACCGCCCACCCCTCAGGTCCGTCTCCGCCCCATGGCGAAGTGTTTCCCACTGTGACCGGGCGTTACCCGCGCGGACAACGCAATTTCCGCACGTCAGGGTGAACGGAGAAGAAATCGGAGGATAACGCCTGCCACTCCGGGCGCCCTCCCCCGTGACTCGCATCGGGCGCCCGGAGCGCGGCGGTCGACGCGGACACCCCGGCGATAACAGGGCTCCGGCGGACAGCTCGGCGTCCACGTGGCGAGAACCGCACAGCGCAACGCCCCGCCGTCCCCGCGACTGCGGTGCCGACCGGCACCACTGTGCGATCCGGAACGCCGGGGCGCAACGCAATTAACCGACTACTGACCGCTGGTGTCCTCGAACTCCCCGATCAGCTGGGCCCGTCCGATCGCATGGAAGCGCAGATTGAAGCCGACAACCGCCGGCGACACGTCCGCATCGGGCCCGAGCTTCTCCTGGTCCACCGCGTAGACCGTGAAGACATACCGGTGCGATCCGTCACCCGGCGGCGGCGCGGCGCCCCCGAAGTCCTTGCTCCCGTAGTCGTTCCGCACCTGCACGGAACCCTCCGGCAGCCCCTTGCTGTGTTCGTTCTCAGAGGCACCCGATCCCGCACCCGCGGGCAGCTCGGTCACGTCCGCCGGGATGTCGAAGAGCACCCAGTGCCAGAACCCGCTGCCCGTGGGCGCGTCCGGGTCGTAGCACGTCACGGCGAAGCTCTTCGTCTCCGCCGGGAACCCCTCCCACCGCAGATGCGGTGAGGTGTTCCCCTCCGAGTACACCTGATCGGCCTTCAGTGTCCCACCCGGCTCGATGTCGTCGCTCACCACAGTGAACGACGGCACCGGCGGGTGGAAGTCGTGGGGGAGCGGCCGCCGCTTCAGCTCGGACACTCGGCACCTCCTGATCGCATCGCGCGAAGTCCTGACCAGACCGACCTTAGAACCAGTTGCGCTTCCCGCCGACCTCGGCCAGCCACTGGTTGAGATACGCCGCCCAGTCGGTCGCCTGGAAGCTGTTCAGATTCACCGTGAAGGAGCGGAAGGTGTCGCTCCCCTCGGTGAACAGCCCCGGCTTCTTGTCCATCTCCAGGATGACATCCATCTCGTGGCCGTCGGCGATGAACGTCAGCTCCACCTGGTTCAGCCCCCGGTACTGCTGCGGGGCGTGGAACTCGATCTCCTGGTAGAAGGGCAGCCGCTGCCGCGTCCGCCTGATGTGCCCACGCTCCAGGTCCGCGTTCCGGAAGGAGAAGCCCAGCTGCCCGAAGGCGTCCAGAATCGCCTGCTGCGCCGGGATCGGATGCACGTTGACCGGGTCCAGGTCGCCCGAGTCCACCGCGCGGGCGATCGCCAACTCCGTCGTCACCCCGACGTTCATCCCCGTCAGGTGCCGCCCGATGAAGTGGGTGATCGGCGTCTCCCAAGGGATCTCCAGACCGAACGGCACCGTGTGGACCGCCCCCGGCTGCACCTCGAACGCCCCACCCAGCTGCTGCCGGTGGAACTCGATGTTCTGCTTGTACTCCTCGTCCCCGTGCTCCACCTCGACCCGCGCCTGCAAGCCGACCGACAGGCCCTCGATCTGCTGTGCGACCGAGCCGCCCTGGATCCGCACCTCGCCCTGAACGACACCGCCCGGCACCACATTCGGCTCGTTGAGCACGGTCTCCACGGACGCGCCCCCGGCGCCCAAGCTCGCAAGCAGCTTCTTGAAGCCCACGTTTGTCCCTCTCCCTTTACGAACGGTTGTCCCGCCCTTTAACGAACGCGACCCCGTCCCGAACGGTTCCACTACTCTCGTACCGCATGATCCCCGCTCCCGAAAGCACCCCGCTCGCCCGGGCCTTCTTCAACCGCCCGGTCCTCGAGGTCGCCCCCGACCTCCTGGGGCGCACCCTCGTACGGAGCACGGGTAACGGCTCGATCGTCCTGCGCCTCACCGAGGTCGAGGCCTACGCCGGCCCCGACGACCCCGGCTCCCACGCCTACCGCGGCCGCTCCGACCGCAACGCCGTGATGTTCGGCCCACCCGGCTACGCCTACGTCTATTTCACCTACGGCACGGTGACGGTGCCGAAGCAAACACAGCCTCTTGCGTCTGACCTGCGGTTCTCTGTTGAGCAAGCCCGACGAGGAACCGCAGGCTCTCCGCTTCGTTCCCTTCGACACCGTCGAGAAGTTCGGCCAGAAGGGCGAGCTGTGAGGGGGTCAATGTGAGCGTCTGAGCACCAGGTCCCGCAGCGTGGTTGGCCTGGAGCTTGTGGGCGTGTCTCGCGAAACGAACGTGTGCGGCCTCTGGGGGCAGCTCGAACGTCTCCACAGTCACCCTCCCGCTGGAACCCTTGTGAGGCCATCCTAACGACGCGCAGAGACCGATCAACGCGTCCGGAGACACGAACGCCCAGACCGGGGCGTGACGGCGCCGCCAGCTTGGCCGGAATATGGCCCCTTGTGCCTCTTCCTCCGTAAAGCACAAATTCTGGGTTTATATCATCGGTGTCCCGTACATCCGATGTAGCCCCAGGTGGTGGCAGGGAGTGACCACCGATTTCTTATACCAATCTGTCGTTTGGTATGAGATCGGCTCATGACGACGAAGACCGGGACCGCTCGCCGCGCTCGCAACGCCCGTACTCCGAACCTGGCCGTCGGCTACCTTCGTGTCAGCACCGAGGAAGAGGTGAAGTCCGGCGCTGGCCTGGACGCGCAGCGCACGGAGATCGACACGTTCGCTGCCGCGCGGGGACTGACAATCGGTGAGTGGTATGTGGACGAGGGCGTGTCGGGCGGGACGGCGCCAATGAAGCGCCCGGCACTCGGCGCTGCGCTGGAGGCGCTGCGTACAGGTCCGGCGAGCATGCTGCTGTTCCGCCGCTCCGACCGGGTCTGGCGTCGTGCCTCTGACCTGCTGGCGCTGCGAGACCGGGCCGAGGAGGAAGGATGGCAGATGGCCGCCGCTGACGGCTCAGTCGACAACTCGACCCCGCACGGTCGCCTGATGTTCACCCAGCTGGCCGGCTTCACCGAGGTTGAGCGTGACCTGATCCGATCGCGGACCCGCGAGGGATTGGCGGCGAAGCGCGCGGCTGGCGTGCGTCTGGGGCGGCCGTCCAGCTTGCCGCCGGAAGTGGTCGCCCGGATTGTGGCCGAGCGCACAGACAGCCGGGGCCGCGTGCGCCTCTTCGAGGACCTCGGCGACTCTGTCAGCGCCAACCCTGCGTTCACTACCGTGTTCGATGGCCAACTCCTATTGGACAACGACGCCTGGCTGTCGGCGACGTGGAAGGCCTCACGCGCTGCGTGTACCAGCTGGGGGACCGAGCAGCCTGGAACGTTCGCGTAGCGGTGGACAAGCCGGGTTGGGATGCCCGTGCCATTGATGTGACTGTTGGACGGCCCAGCACGTAGCTTGATCAGAGTGACGGGGCGCTTAGAAGGCGCTTTGCGAGTTGTGCACCATCGCCCATTTTGACCTGCGACTCTTCTCCAACTGAGCGCTCCGCCTGCTCGACGACTTCGCCGACGAGGAGCGGACCGCCGCGGCCGAGAACGTCTTCGGGCTGGCGGCGATGGGGTCGGCGAACGAAATCTGCGCTGACGTGTGGATACCGCATTTCACGGACGCGCCGGTGGACGCCCGCCCACGCACCGGTGACGGTCCGCGGGTGGTGCGCGGAGGTGCCGGCGACCTCTACCCGTGGCAGGGCTGCGACGAGTGGCTGCTGCTGCTCTCCGCCACCCGCTACGAAAGCCAGGACTTCACCGCGGTCCGTCCCGTTGCACCTGTGCCAACCGGTCCCCGGGGTATGCCTACACAGCGCGCGTGACAGCTGCCTTGTAAGTTCGGGCCGGGCTCTGTACGGCCTGCCGGAAGGCGCTTGCGCTGGCAGCCTATGGTCGGTCTCCGGCTGTCTCGTCCCGCACTTGTCTGTCGGCGTTGATGTCATCTGGTGATGTCAGCCACGACTGAACCGGTGTTGAGGAAGCGGGCACAACCCGTCCGACTCAGCCTGGCAGACACGGATCACCTTCGTCTTGCGGCTTCTGGGATGTCGTGGCCGTCCGATGCTCAGCTCCTAGAGACGGCGCCTGCGTGGGTGACCTCTCCGACAGCGCGCCTCTACTCGTGCCACGTCCTGGGTAGTCAAGGGCCTTGAGAGGGCGCCAGCATGATGACCAGTGGCGGGGCCATTACGTCGTGCCAAGTCCGAGACACGTGACTTGACCGATCCCTATGATCTGTTGCGTGACAGGGGCATCTGGCTGGGTTTGGGACCCAGACACGTGGCAGGAGTGGGCCATCCGCTTGCTCCGGCAGCAGCATGGCGCCGACAACGTGATCAAGGTTCCCGATCAAGATCGAGGCGACCTTGGAATCGAGTGCTTTACTCGAAGCGGCATCGTTTATCAATGCTATTGTCCAGAAAATCCAGACCTTAGCCCTCGGGCGCTGTATGACAATCATCGCGACAAAATAACCAAAGACATAAATAAGTTCATCAAGTACGAAACGGAACTTATTCGCCTCTTTGATAGCGTAAAGATTAGATCGTGGATTCTTTTCACGCCTAGACATCAATCCCATAAGACCGTGCAGCATTGCAGCGAAAAGGCGACGCTCGTACGGCAGGCCCAACTTTCTTATGTCACCGATGACTTCATGGTTGATGTTCACGAACTTGCGGACTATAAAGAGTCGGCTGAAATTCTAAGTCGGGGTCCGGTGCTCCCTGCTCCGGTCGGGATTCCTGCAACGGTTCCGACGAGCACGGCAGACGGTATCGACTTTGGGCAAGTTCAGAGCCCGCTGATTAGCGTAATGGATGAGAAACTTTCCCGCATCCCGCAACTTGCTAACCCTGCGAAGCGGACCACCTATCGGGCGCATTTGTTGGGGAGTCAACTCGCCGGAGAGGGCCTTCTGGACCGGTATTTGGAGTCAATCCCAGAGGTCCATCAGCAGATCGTTGATTGCGTTGCAAGCGTGGAAAGAGGCTTGCTTCTGGCATCCGGACCGGGTGATCTACCTCATAAAGTCCTGGGTGGGGTGATCGAGGAAGTGCGCCTCAGGGTGGAACAGGTAGTACCGGGAATCGCAAGGAGTAACGCCGAGAGTATTGCTCTAATGGCTGTAACGGACTGGCTGCAACAATGCCCTCTAGATTTCGAAGAGGCAGGCTGAAATGTCAACAGGGCCCATGTCGATAAATGAAGAGGTTCGCAGGCAGCCTGTGGTATTTCGAAATAGGCCGAGGCCTGTCCCGCCTACCAGTGATACATCTTGGCGCTTGGGTGCCTTGGTCCTTGTTCTGAGTAAGTTCCGTGGCGCAGCAGCTGATGTCGACGATTTGAACGTAGTAACTTACGCTCTCAGAACTTCTACCACTAGGGCCCGCTTTTTGGCCTGGTGGGAAGGATCGTTCGTCGCCGGAGTGGGCTCGTTCAATCTTGAGCCTTCGCTGGACCTAACGATTCGGCTGGCGCACGCCGAGGGCCTCATCTCCATTTCCCCAAAGGGGCGCGTAGCGCTTCTCCAAAGAGGGAAAGACTTTGCGCAGGCAGTGGACCGAGATGAGGAGATATTTTCCGAGGAAAAATCTTTCTTGCTTCGCCTCATGCCGATTTCGACGGCCAAATTGAAGCGTGCTCTTGCACTGATTCGCTGAGGAGCCTGTCTTGCTGCGTATTACGGCCGTTTCTATTAGGTCGATCACACCCGAGGGTGCTGTCAGCTTTGCTACGCGATTCAATAACGGGCTGACTGTGATTCGCGCAAAGAACAGTTCCGGTAAAACTTTGCTATTGAATTCAATCATGTATGCTCTAGGTCTTGAGGGAACACTGAAGCCAGGTAAGCAGGGAGTTCTTACCACAGCCCTCACACACAGCGTGAGGGTGAATGGGGCGGAGCGGCCCGTGCAGCAGTCCTGGGTCGACCTAGAAATTTCAAATGGTTCAACTTTCGTCACCGTCCGCCGTTACGCAGTTCCCCCCGAAGGTATTAATTCAGACCTGATCACGGTGTGGGAAGGACCTCTTCTGTCGGCGCCCGATAGCGATGTCCGCGAACCGCGTTATTACTACGTCGGCAGGGGTGGGACAGCGCAAAATGAGGGCGGTTTCCATAATTATCTAGCTCGCTTCCTCGGGTGGGAACTTCCGGTAGTTCCCACTTACAGCGGGAAGGAAGCTCCCCTGTACCTGCAGGTACTTGCGTCACTGTTCTTTGTTGAACAGAAGCAGGGGTGGTCGGGCATCGTACCAAGGATGCCGACGCAGTATCAGATCAGAGAGCCGCTCAGACGCTCGATCGAGTTCTACTTGAAGCTTGACGTCATGGAGCGTGCTCGCCGCCGGTCTGAACTTCAGCAAGCGTTGACGGTGCTCCGGGCCGAATACTCATCCCTTCGCGGTGCCTTGGACGCTGCGGCTCATGTCTCTAACGCTCGCGTGCTGGGTGCAAGTGAGTTCGGGTCAGCGGCGTTTTTTAGAAGTCCCCTGTTTGATGCAGTGTCAGGTGAGGCGGAGGCCGGCACGGTAGTCACGATTTATCGCCAGGATCAATGGGAGACACTTCAGGACGCGCTCGGCCGCCTGCAAGACGAAATTCGTGAAGCCAGCACGTTCGTGCGGTCGCGCATTAGTAACGACGAATCAGCTGCCTTGGAAGCTGGCCTTGCTCAGGCGCGCGAAAGATTGCGACGCATCACCATCGAGCTGCAAGCGCTGGATGACTCTGCCAACATGATGGACATGCAAAGGGGAGTCCTCGAAAAGAGGCGCCGCTTGCTTGAACAGGAACAAAGGCGATACAAGGATATTGTTGCCTTGGAGAGTATGGGGGCGCAGTTCTCCGCTCACGCAATCGCGCATCACGACTGTCCTACGTGTCAGCAATCACTCGACGGGACGGAAAGTCTATCGGGTGCGCCAGTTCTTTCAACGGTTGAGAGTGCTGCACTGGTTGGCCAGCAGTTGGAAACAGTCTCGAATGTAATCAACGATGCATCAGTAAGCGCCCGAGCCAACGATGCGGCACGTGGAGCACTTGAACAGGAAGCAAGCGCACTGCGCGCTCAAATCAGGGCAATCCAGGCGGATCTTGAAGCGGAAGCCCCCAGCATTTCTGTCGCGCGATTGCAGGCAAAGCTTGCGGCTGAAGCCAGAAACCAAGAGCTGATTCGGCTACGCGATAATGCGCAAGTCATCATCAATGATCTTCTTGACGCGCAGAGAAGGGCTAATGAGATAAAGGGTGAACTCGACTCGCTTGGAGATGAGGTATTCACGGAAGAAGACAATCGTAAGCTTGGCCGCTGGCAGCGAGAGCTACGGGATTTTCTGTCAACATTCAGTTTCTTGGTCTTCGCTCCCCGCGAGATTTCAATCGATCCTCAAGCTATGCGTCCAGCTCACGGTGAGAGCGATCTTGGCTTCCAAGGTTCGGCTAGCGATGGCCTGAAATTGCGATGGGCGTATCTCCTGAGTCTCGTGCAGACTAGCGCCAGCGTTAGTGGTTGTCATCCCGGGCTGCTACTACTTGATGGCCCGCGAATGTACGATGTCGAGCCCGCGGCGATGAAATCTTTCCTGAGAGCTTGTACGCAACTCATTGGAGAAGGTGGTCAGGCGCAAGTAATTCTTACCTTGAGTGAGGACCCTGCTGTGATTCATGATTGGTTGTCTGGCTGTGAATACGGGGTCGTTAATGTTACGGAAAGACTTCTCGCCTAAGTCGGTGGAGCGGCTTTGGGCAGGAGCTGCCATGGGGCGAGAGATCGGGGCCCGTAAGCTTGCGGCGACTCGGGCGGTCTGTGGACCTGCCCGCTAAGGCCCGATGTGGGCCCCGATCTTCGAGGCTCGCCCCATGGTGGCTGCCTAAGGCATCGGAGCGCCGGCCGCCCCAGCCACCGCGGTTCTCACCTCATGCCCCTGGCCTACCTTGCTGGCGCGCGGCGGCGGACGGCGCCTCGTGGGCCTTTTCGCCGCGATGTACTTCGGGGGCTTGCGCCCGGCCGAAGCGGTCGGCCTCGCCGAGACTGATCTCAACCTGCCCGCCAACGGTTGGGGTTCCGTCATGCTGCACCGGACGCGGCCGAGCGTCGGGAGGCAGTGGATGGATTCCAGGGAGAGCCACGACGACCGCGGGCTGAAGAACCGGCCGGCCGAGGACGTACGGCGGTGCCGATTCCCCCGCAGCTGGTGGCCATCTTAAGGGAACACCTGACACCTTCGGCACAACTGGCGACGGGCGGCTGTTCTTCAGCGAGGGCGGGGGAGCGGGGGAGTGGTCTCCTCATCCTCGTACTACCGGGCCTGGCAGGAGGCTCGCCTGCTGGCGCTGCCGCCAGCGGTGGCCGCACACCTGCGGCACTCGGCGCTGTCGACGTGGCTGAACGCTGGCATGGACGCCACGGAGGCTGCCGAACGGCGGGTAACAGCATGGAGTTGCTGCTGAGTCAGTATGCGAAGTGCAGCGACGGTCGGCAGGAGGTTGCGAACCGCCGCATTGAGGATCTGCTGCGCGAGTACGAGTGACGAGCCGCGGACTTCTGCGGGTCGTGTCCCACGACGTGGTGTAGGGGATCAAGCGCGCCGGAACGAGGCCCATGACGATCTCCGTTACAGACGGCAGCTCGAAAGTGAGACAATGGGGGCAGTGCCCGCCGTGAAGATCTTGTGTAAGTAACATGTGGTCATGCGCCCTTCCGACGTGCCGATGTCAACAGCCATTGCCGCTCGCCCCCGTGACCCTCGGGGGTATCCGATTCCCGCGATTACCCCGTGGAGGGATGGCGTTCCGCAGTTCGCCGAGCTGAGCTCCATGCGGGTCTTCCTCTGCGTCAAGGAGCGCAGGTGCACCGTCTGCGGACTGGAGATTCCGCCCGGTCCCATTTGGCGGGTCGTGGACACCGAGGAAACCGAGATGCTGAGCCAAGTTCTGGCTGCTGACCTCGGGCACAAGTTCCATAACCAGGCCCCAAACCAAGAGGGCCCTGGTCATCGGGCGTGCATGATCTACAGCGCGATGATCTGTCCGTTCCTCGCTGGGCCAGGGGCACGTCGGGGCCGGGCCGGGAACACCTATGGGATGGAGATGCCGAAGGGTGATGTCCGAGGGGGCAAAGCAGGTGTCGTCGCCTATGACGGCTATGAGTTCACCTCGACGCCTGCCGGGCCTGGAGTCGTCTACGGGCACCCGCTGGAACTCATCGAATACGAGAGTGGTGAAGATCTACTCGGCGAGCTTGAGAAGTTGCTGCAGAACGAGGACGCGGACGACCTTGCCCCCTGTCCGCCATGGCTGCTCGATGATGAAGCCGCAGTCGAGGTTGCCTTCAAGCGCGCCATCCGTACCCCCGAGGACGTAGCGCGGTTGAACGCTGCGCGCCATGCTGAGCAGACCCGAAGGAAGAAGCAGAAGCAGGCGAAGGCATCGCGTCGCCGCAACCGTTGACTCGCTTCTGCCGCCCCTGGCTTTGCAGAGGGCCTGTCTGATCGGAACAGAAGTTCCTGCGAGCCCCGCAGGTAGGACGCGCATTGCACCTGTCCGTGGAGCCCTGGCCGAAGCCGCCAGTGCGGTCGGCCCCGATGAAAGTCGGCAAGCTGACGGCCAATCTCGGCGACGGGTGAATACTGGTTCTGGCACACATTCCGTGCAATGAGGCATCCTCGCGGCGCAGAGCGTGGTCGTTGGTGGCGTTGCCGCAGGTCAGGCGGAACGGGCTCTGACCGGCGATGAGACGACAGCAGTGGCTGCACGGAATGTGTCCCAGAACCCGAACGGTGACCCACTTCGCGATCTTCTGATCATCCTGATCTTCATCGAGGGTCAGGAGGAGAGGGTGATTCACGTGGAGGACTGGGCCGAGATCCGCCGGTTGCACCGGGCCGAGCAGATGCCGATCCGGGCGATCGCACGGCACCTGGGCATCTCGAAGAACACGGTGAAATGGGCCCTGGCCGGCGACCGGCCGCCGGTCTACCAGCGTCCGCTGAAGGGCTCGGTCGTCGACGCGTTCGAGCCCGCCATCCGCGAGCTGCTGAAGCAGACCCCGAACGGCGCTTGACGCTGGCATCGGCCGGGAGCTGGTGGCCGCGGTGCATCGCAATGCGGCGTAACTCGCTCACCAGGCGCCCCGACTGCTACGCGCCTGGCGCAGGCGAACGCCGATCGACTGCATCGCGGATGTAGCCTCCCATCCCCGCAAGGTGCTGGTGTGATGACTGGGCCATGCACTCGAATGTACGCGCTGGTGTCTCGTGTGCACACGGGGTAACAGAAGATCCAGGCGTCTCGCTGGCGGATGACAGGGGGATGACGCATCGGTACGCCATGCGTCATCCGCCATCATCTCCCGTCATCTGTCCTGGTCAGAGCCCCTGGACCGAGTGGTCACACGGCGACCGGACCGGTCGCCGAGAGGCCGACTGAGGTGAGATGACGTGCAGAGGATGACCAGGAGGGGCGTCGAGAGGCTGTCACTGCCGCAGACGACCCGGTGATGTGCCGCGCGAAGTGGGCCGACAACCCGCGACGGCCCTCCGCTGCCGACAGGGCGTCTCTTTGAAGTTGTCGTGATCAACCAGCGCATCGGCATGGAGACCTTCGACCAACTCGTACGCCGTGACATGCCCCTCGGCCCGGTCACGCTCGACCAGGGATCAAAGCAGGTGGGCTTCTTCCTCAACTCCCGCTGGGGCGAATGCTTCGAGGCCTTCCTAGCCAGGGAGACGGATGGTCCCCGCCGTACAAGTACCTGAGCGAGGGCCCGCTCGTCGTCGCCCCTGGCCCCATGCCCCTGTCCGGCGACCGCTTCCAATGGCTCCGCGCCCCGTCTGTCGCCCGGAAGCCAACCCCCTGCGGGCGGCAGCCCTGGCCGTGATGTTCGTGGCTGCAGCCGAGCTGATCGCTCGCGCCGACAACTACGGCATGGCCCTGTACACGGACGCCGACTACGAGGAGATCATCACCGAACTCTCCGACGGGCTGGACCGGCTGGGCTGCTGGGATGCCGACTGGGAGGTCCCGGCAGCGGCGCGATCACCCGGGCCCGCCAGCGCCTGGGCGATGCGGTGCTGGCCGATGTGTTCGACGCCGTCGCGCAGCCGGTCGCCGAGCTGCTCACTCCCGGCGCACTCCTGGGCGGCTGGCGGCTGATGGCCGTCGACGGCTTCGGCTACGCCGGCGGCAGCCAACACCCCTCGGCGTTCCCCAAGGTGCGGGTGGTCACGCTCTCGGAAGTCGGCTCACACGCCAAGGCCGGGAGCGGCGATCGGGCCGGTGACCGGCGCCGGCTCGGGCGAGCAGGCCCTGGCCCGCACTCTCTACCCCCGCCTGGAGGAGGACCAGCTGCTGCTGGCCGACCGCAACTTCTACTCCTTCACCGACTGGTGCCAGGCCGCCGACACCGGCGCCGAACTGCTGTGGCGCATCACCGACACGGTGCGGCTGCCCGTCCTTGACACCTTCGACGACGGCTCCTACCTGTCGGTGGTCTTCGACGCTTCGGTACGCGGCGTCGCCCGCGAGCACCTGCTGCGCGCTGCCCGAGGCGGCGAGGCGCTGCCGCCCGAGCAGGCCCGGTATGTGCGGGTGGTCGAGTACGACGTGCCCGACCGCGGCGAGGAGCAGGGGCGGGAGCTGGTCTGCCTGCTGACCACCATCACCGACCCCGGCCGCGCCGCGGCGCCGCTGCTGGCACAGGCGTATCACCAGCGGTGGGAGCACGAGCTGGCGAACAAGGAGATCAAGCAGGTGCTGCGCGGTCCGGCGCGCATCCTGCGCTCGAAGAGTCCGCAGATGGTGCGGCAGGAGATCTACGGCTACCTGCTGGCCCACTACGCCCTCAGCGACCTGCGCTGTCGCGCGGCGACCGAGGCCGGCATCGATCCGGACCGGATCAAATTCACCCGTACCGTGCGCATCGTGCGCCGCAGCGTCACCGACGCCGCAGCCTTTTCCCCCTGACGGCCTGTCCGCCCTCACCACGTCCATCCACCGCAACATCACCCGCAGCAAAAACCTCAACCCCCCACGCCGCCAGCGCAGTTACCCGCGAGTCGTCAAACGCACCCGCCACAACAGCTACCGCCTCAAGCGGCCCGAGGACCGCGGCCGACGACATCCACAGCCACCAACCGTCCGCCTCGCCAACCCGCCTGCCCACACAGCCCCAGCAAGATCAACTTAACGTCAGTGGCATTGCCTCCGGACCAATCCCGCTGACACTGGCCACACGAACCAGCGCGGCAACGAGATGCTGGCTTCTGCCTTGTGGTGGCTGAGGTCAGGTATGGCCGCCGTCGACAGGATCGCAGCCTGCCTCTTCCATATCACCGTGTGCGATCGGTACGGTGCTCCTTGCAGGGACGAGCCTGGTGATCTTGGGTGCGGGGGGCGCATGAATAAGCTGTGGGTCAGGCACATCAAGGATGCGCTGCACACAGGTTTCGCGGATCACATCGATATGAGTGATTACGAGAAGGCTAGCTCCTCCATCCGGGAGAAGGCGTTCCTGAGCAGGTCCCTAGCGGCCCTCACCGTTCAGAGGTTTACAGAACTCTCAGCGGCGCAAGCAGCCGCCACCGTTGTGGATGGCAGCCATGACAACGGAATTGACGCCATTGCGATCGATCCTATACAGCACAGGGTAATTCTTGTGCAGTCCAAGTGGGATGGCTCCGGAGACGGCAGTCTTGGACTAGGCGATTCACGGAACTTCATTGCAGGGTTCAAGGACCTCCTCGACACGAAGTTTGATCGCTTTACCCCTCGACTGAGAGCCCGCGAGGAGCAGATCACGGCGGCGCTCGACGATGTCGATGTGACATTCGTCCTTGTCGTGGCCACGACTGGTCGAGCGGAGTTGGCGAAACCATCTGCTGCGGTTTTTCAGGACGTGGTCGACGAGATGAACGAGACTCAACAATTGGTCTCGGTGGAGTTGCTGGGCCTTGCTGAGTTTCATTCCTTTGTAGCCGAGGGGCTAGGTGGCTCGCGCATCGATTTTCACGCACAGCTGGAGAATTGGGGAACTGTAAGTGAGCCGTATGAAGCTTATTACGGTGTTGTGGCGGCTTCGAATGTCGCCGAGTGGTACGAACGTTTTGGTGATCGGCTATTCTCGCAGAATATTCGAAAGGCCCTTGGTAACACTAGCGTGAACGACGCGCTAGCGCACACCATCCTGGATTCACCTCATCATTTTTGGTACTTCAATAATGGCGTCACAGCTCTCTGTGAGAGCATCAAGAAGACGCCACGTGGTGCGGCAACTCGCACTTTCGGTGATTTTTCTCTGGCCGGGGTAAGTATCGTCAATGGTGCTCAGACTGTGGCGAGTATCCATAAGGCATGGCAGAAAAGTGGTAGTTCTCTTGACGGTGCAATGGTGTGGGTTCGATTCATTAATCTTGAAGCCTGCCCCGAGGGCTTTGCAACGGCAGTCACGAGAGCAACAAATACGCAAAACAGTGTAGAGACGCGAGATTTTGTGGCTTTGGATCCGCAACAGGATCGGTTGCGTACCGAATTGGTGCTTTCACTGAAGAAGACCTATGCGATCAAACGCGGAGAGCCTATACCGAGCCCAGCGAACGGCTGCACAGTCGTGGATGCCACGGTCGCACTGGCATGCGCGAATCGAGAGCCAAGTTTGGCAGTCCTGGCAAAGAGCAAAGTCGGAAGTCTTTGGGAGTCAACGGAGAAGCCTCCGTACCGTACGCTGTTCAATCCAACTGTGGGGCCATATCGAGTGTGGAGATGCGTTGAGGTCATGCGTTCCGTGGACCTCACGTTGTCTGACCTAAAGAAGAAGCTGGATGGGCGTCCGCGGTCGGTATGTCTGCAGGGTAACCGCCTTGTACTTCACTTGGTTTTCCGAGAACTCGACTTACAGCGGGTCGATGACGCCGAGTACGACTGGTCTTCAGAGTTAAGGCGAGTTCCCGCGCTCACGGAAACAGCTCTCTCCTCTCTCGTGCAACATGTCGATGATGTGCATCCGAGCAGTTACGTGACGAGCCTATTCAAGAACATCACGAAATGCCGTGATATCGTTCAGAGGGTTCGTGATGACTGGCCCAAGGACTCCGACGACAGGAAACCGGAAGTAAGGGCAGGACGGCGATTCCTCCGGAACTAGGGAACCTCGCGGCCAGGTTATCTGCTACTTCCGGTGCATCGGCCTCGCCCCTGAGTCGAACGAGCCGTCAGGTGCCACTGCTGCACGCAGTCGTTGCCATCAGCAGCTTAGCCGTATGAGCGAGGCGGGAGAGCGCATCCTGGCGCGCCGGCCTTGCCGGGTCAACGGCAGGAGAGCACCGAGCAACGCGTCCTTGAGCCGCCTGGGATGGCCATGTGACACGAACGCAACGGGCCTTGATCAAGTAGGGAAGTTCCAGGCCCTGCTGTTCGCCCCTCGTGAGGCAGAGCGGATCGGAAGTCGCCTCCCGCTCCTACGTCCATTGAGAGGTCGGCTTCGCCGACGGGCTGCAACACCCCAGAGTGTTACAGCCCTCTCTCCGCACGGCGCACGATCAACCGGACAGGCGCCCAATGGCCCGAGCCAACAAGGCGGTGTCCTCATCGCCCTGCCACTGCACTACCTCGAAGCGAGGTTGAGCATCGTAGGTTCGGTTGAATTCACGCACCTTTTCGGGGAGTGGCGCATTGGTCACAACGAGGACATTCTCAGAAAGGGAAGAGAGCTTGGAAACCAACTTCTCGATATCGCGCATTTGCAGCGCCCCTCGGCGGCGAAATCGCACCTCCACTGCAACTTTGGTTCCGGTTGGCGTTTCCCCGTAAGCGTCGAATTCATCGTCCCGGTATCCCGGTTCGGCACGCAAGCCCGCGCGGCCCATGGCACGAAATACGGAACGCTCGTATTGAAGCGCCTGGAACCTTGAATCTTGCGCCAGTTCCAAGGCTTCCACGATGCTCTGCGCAGCAGTGATATACGACCGTGCGCCACTCTTCGTTAGAAGAATATCGCCTTCCTGGACGACTCGGTTCCGCAGGCTGCGCAGATCCTCGACCGATCGGGCGAGTTCACCAGAGAGCAAGCCGATATTGTACAAGGACTCCGGAGAAACCCGCGCAACCCCGTGCTTTGCAGCGGCGGCCTTCAAAGCCCTTTCTACCTCCCGCCACGCCGCCATAACCGCAGCAGTTGTTTCCGTCTCTGCAAGCTCAAACAGGTCGGAAAAATCACTACCCGAATATTGCGGTCGCGCGATCTGCTGCAGTTCTCTGCTCGGGATTTCCGGGGTTTCCGCATCCTCTACTTCCGGATGTACCGTCTCTGCTGCTGCCAGTTCGCTTGCCATCTCGCTCCCGATTTCGGCAGCTTCCTGAGCGACTGCATCAGCCTGCTTTTCAAAGGCTACTGTTCCCAGAGGAGTCTCAACGGACTCGACGCGGCCGAACAACGATGCCAGTTGCTTCCTGAAGGTGAAACCGAGAGCCAGTACAACGGCTGGCCAGACGAGTGTGCGAAGATATTCCAAAGCCATCTGCCATGACATGGCGAAATGCTTCCATAACTGCGCGCTGTACGTCAGTGCTTCGAGCAAGTTCCCTCGCAGCTTGGCTGGCGGGGCATGCAGCGCTGGGGTGCACCTTGGGGGAGCCGCAGCTTGCGTAAGCGGACAGCCCGGACACCCCATCCTTCACCTGTCCGGTCTCTTGTCGCAGGTCAGGGGCTTATCCGGACGGTCGGACAGGTAGGACACTGCCTGTCCGATGACGTGCCATGTGCCTCGTCGCACCCTTGGCAGCGAGCGATGAAGAGCGAGAGGAGCCGAAGTGCGGGAGGCCAGTCCGCGCGGAACCTACCTGGTCATTGCGGAGGCGTTGCGAAACGAGATCGAGGCGGGGGAGGGCGTTGACGCCCTCCCGTTAGAGGCTGAGTTCATGGAGGCGCACGTCGTCTCGCGCAACACGATCCGCCGTGCACTCAGGACGCCTCCGGGGCGTCCGCCACGATGCTGCCTTTCTGCCTCCGGGGCTGTTGCTTCCCGGGCACCCTGAGTAACGTGGATGCACGTTCTGTCCAGGGGGACAGCTTGAACACTCTCGCATGCAGCCAGCCGAACTGCCGGAACACGGCACGAGCAAAGCCATATCCCGAGGGTTACCTGTGCCGGCAATGCCACCAGAAGATGCAGGATGCCGCGACACCTCCGGCCCGGCGGCAGCCACGTCCTAAGTCCAGAAACCAGCGGGCCCGGGAACGGGTACAGCGGCAAAAGGACCAGGCTGCCGAGACGCGCGCCCTGCTGGAACAGAGAGCAGCCGCTCAGGCAGCACAGCGTCGCCGACATCGCATCGTGCAGGCCAAGCCGGAGATCAAGGGCGCAGCGCTCAAGCCGCCGGGTCCGCTCGCCGATCTGCGCCCCATGTGGTGGGAGTTCGACGGGTAGTCCGCACTGGCGTACCGCGTGATGTGGCACGACGCTGGCACGGGTTCGCGGCCTCAGGACTGGACGTTGGCGAAGGGGAGGGTGCCGTGCAGCTCCTTGAACTCGGCGAGCAACGCCTTTTCGGCTTCCCGAGGGGAGTGTGTGGTGGATGCCGCCGTGATTGCGGTGCTGACGCATGCTCACGGACGCCAGCGTTCGCACCGCCGCTTCAGGTAGATCACGCTTTGATCACATAATCTCCACACTGCCTTCGCGGTAGGCATGATGATCCACACGACCGCTCACCAGCGATGTTCCATCCCGGAAACCACGCGTCAGCAACGTCCGCAAGGACGGCCCCTGAGGGCTTGTGTAACTGAACTACCCGCCAGGGTCGTACAGTTCTGCACGATTGGCTGCTGTGTGGGGGGTTCCGGGCGCAGCGATGGACTTCTAACGTGCGTAGTCCGGTGGGCACTGTCAGCTGCGGGCGGGGTGAGATATGGGCACGAACGACTCGGACGATCTGCCGTCCCCTGGTACCCAAGTCTTCATCGACGGCGGGATGGCTACCGTCGTCGCGGCTACCGGTGCTGGCGATGGAGTGGACCTCGTGGTGCGCCGCAGCGACGGTACACTCACCGACACGGCGCTGAGCCTCGCTGAGTTGCGTGCTGCTGCTGTGCCTGTCAACGACGCCCACGGCGACCCCGCCCGGGCGCTCGCGGCGCTGTGGGGCCGGTGGATGCAATACGCCGTCCCGCGCATTCGGTCCGCGGTGCTCGCCACGCGTCCTCTGCGGCCGTACGCGCACCAGGACGAGGCCGTCTTCAGCCACATGCTCGCCCAGCCACGTCTGCGATTCCTGCTCGCGGACGAGCCGGGCACCGGTAAGACGATCATGACCGGCATGTACATCGCCGAGGGCACCCGTCGAGGGCTAGTGCCCGGCAGGACAGTGATCATCGTGCCCGCGCACCTGGTGGAGAAGTGGAAGCGGGACTTGCGCCGCTACTTCGCGATTGAGGGGGCCACGATCACCCCCGAGATCGCGCGGGACCCTCGCGACCTTGATCCACGCGTCAGCGTGTGGGTCGTGAGCGTGGACCTGTACACCTACAACCCCGACGTCCGGCGCAAGGTCTCCGGGGCCCGAGCATCGTGGTCGCTCGCCGTCTTCGACGAGGCGCACCGGCTGACCCCCACCTCCCAGTACCTCGGCGCCGCGAGAGAGGTGGCGAATCGTACCCACCACCTCCTCCTGCTCACCGCTACGCCGCATCGCGGCAAGGAGCACTTCTTCCGCGGCCTGCTCAATCTCCTGGATCCCACGCTGTACCCCTGGGACCCGCGGCAGACCGAGCACGACAATGCGCTGAGGCCCTCGACTCTGTCCTTCCTGCGGAGGATGAAGGAAGAGCTGAAGGACTTCGACGGCAACGACCTCTTCCCGCCCCGGTACGCCGAGACTGTGTCCATCGACCTCAGCGGCACCGAACTCGCTGCCTACACCGCGGTGATGGACTACGTCGACACTTACTACGGCGAGAACGCAACCCTTGCCCGCTCGATTTACGGCAAGCGAGCCGCCTCTGCACTGGTGGCCGCCGCCGCCACGATCACGCGACGGCACGAGGCCCTCAAGGGGCCGGCGTCCAGCCGGGTCGACGGCCCCATACCTGACGAGTTCACTCAGGGCGACGGGTCGGTCAACCTTGCCGTCGAGGACGACGAGGCCTGGGAGCGCGCCGAGGGCATCGTCGTCAACGCCCGCAGCCGCAGCAAGAGCGAAGAGCTCACGGAGATCGACGGGGTCATCGCGACCATCCGACTGGCCACGACCGCCGGCCCGTCCACGAAGTGGCTACGCACCCAGAAGCTCCTCACCCAGCACGGCATCGCACCGGGGCAGGGTCAGCTGCTCATCTTTACCGAGTTCGCCGACACTGCCCGCTGGCTTGCCAGTCAGTTCGCCCACGCCGGGTACAGCGTCGAGACCCTCGAGGGTGCAGTCAGGCACCACGAGCGCGACCAGCTCCAGCAGCGGTTTCTCGCCGGTGAGTTCCAGGTCCTGGTCTCCACCGATGCCGGCGGCGAGGGTATCGATCTGCAGTCTGCACACGTCATGATCAACTGGGACATTCCGTGGTCCCTCGTTCGCCTCGAACAGCGCATGGGCCGACTGCACCGTATCGGCCAGACCAAGCCGGTGCACATCTACCACCTCGTGGCTCCCGATACCCGGGAGGGGCGGGTCCAGGAGGTCATGCTCGGCAACCTCGAGGCTGCCGGAGAGGCGCTCGAGGGACGGATCTTCGACTTGCTCGACGCGACTGCCGCCCGCACTGGCTTCGACTACACCCGCGCGCTCGTAGACGCTCAAGCCGGTCAGGCTGTCACGGTTCCCGATACAGCCGAGCTGCTGTCCAGGGCACGGGAGTTGGTCAGCGACGAGAACCGGCTCCACACGCCCGCCAACACCGAGGCCGCGCTCGACCGGTTCCGTAGCGACCGCCTCGAGGCGATCAACCCCGTCATCGTTGACGGCTTCGTCGACCAGCTCGCCCGTGCCGAGCAGTGGCGCCTCGGCCCGGGCCCGGCCAAGGGCATCCGCCGCGTTACTTCGGCCCGGCTGCTGCCGCCGACACTCGGCGGTGAGCACGAGGCGCTGGTCGCTGCTGACGGTGCCTCTGTTCGGCAGGCGATCAACGACGGCTCTCAGGGGCTGGATGACGTCGTTGTGCTTGGGCCTACCGAGGAGTCGTTCGCCGAACTGACCGACCTCGCGCTGCGTACTGGCGAGAGCGAGCTCATCCGGGGCACGGTCCTCAGCGACCCCGCGTCGCTGACGAACTACACCTTCCTGGTCTACGACGCTGAGGTCGAGGTGCACGACGGCATCCGGCGGCAGCGGCGCAAGTCCCCGGTCCTCATCCGGTACTCCGGTGCCGGAGCGTTCGAGAGCGCCTGGGAGTCCCTCATGCTGCTCAGGCCAACCGGTGCCAGCCATGGCGCGCCGCCCCTGTCCCCGGCGCTGCGGCACGACAGCGCGCTGGAAGCCCGCGCGGCGCTCGCGCGTGAGGTTGCGCGTGCCCGCGCGGAGCGGGAGGCGTGGGTCGACAAGGCGCGCCAGCAGCTTGACCAGGTCGAGTACCGCTACATGGATGAGCTTGAGGATCTGCCCGCCACCGAACGGCGTGAGCGGATGTCCCGCTTCGAGGAGCTCAAGCGCAACCGTCTCGCCCAGCTCGACGACATCAGCAAGGTCGGGCAGAGCGCTCCCCGCTTGGTCGGTTGGGCCCACGTCGTCGGTGAGGCCCGCGCCGATCAGCTCGGCTACGACCCCGACAGTGAAGCGGTCGCGGTGGCCACCGTCCTGGCTGAGCTGGACCGGCTCGGTTTCGATGTGGACGACCGCCAGACCGCCGGCGTCGGCTACGACCTGCTCGCCCGGCACCGCACGACCCGAGAACAGCGCCTGGTCGAGGTCAAGGGCTTCCACGCGGGCTTGGAGCCGGTGTGGTTGGAGCAGCACGAGTGGGCTCAGGCGCAGCAGCGCGGCCAGGACTACTGGCTCTACATCGTGGCCAACTGCGCCACATCCCCGACAGTCCTCGTACGCGCCCAGGACCCAGCCAGGCTCCTAGCCACCGGGCCACGGCGCATCGAGCGGTTCCAAATCAAGGTTGCCGACCTGCGTCGGCTGATGGGAGAGCAGCGGTGACCACCACCAACCAAGCGCCGTCGACTGACACGACGGCCACCGCGGACACCATCGGTGACGTGCACAGCCGCCTGATCGACCACTGGTTCCCGTGCTCCTCGGTCGACGCCGCGGTCGGCACCCCGGCCGGATCCGGCCGCAGCGAAAAGGCCCTCTTCACCTGGTTCGCCTCTCGCCCCATTGCTCAGGCGCGCGCCGCTGTGCTGGCGGCGCTCCTGCCGAACCAAGCGATCCACCACAACGATGTGCGCCTTGCGATCGAGCGCGGGGACTTGGGCGCGCAGCAGCGTCTCCGTCAGGCGATCGCCGCTCAGTATCCGGCGGGTCGCCCTGTCGTTCTCGATATGTTTAGCGGTCGCGGCATCATTCCGCTCGAAGCCGCGCGCCTCGGCGTGACCGCCGTGGGCACGGATCTGAGCCCGGTGGCCACCTTGGCTGGCCGTCTGCTGGCTGACTACACACTGCGCGATTGGTCTGCGGAGCCGGATCTCCCCTTCGAGCAGCCTTCGACGGATGAGGGCCTGTTCGACGAAGACGAACCTCGCCTGCTCAAGGACGTACGTCTGGTTCTGGCTGAGGTCGGGTCTCGGGTCGCGGCGGCCACATCTCCGCTGTACCCGCGTAGCAGCAACGGCGCCTTCCCCTGGGCCTACCTGTGGGCCGTCACCATCCCCTGCGACAACTGCAAGCGCCGTTTTCCCCTGATTGGTTCTCTCGTCCTACGGCACCCGTACAAGTACACGGAGGATGACGGGCAGTCGCTACGGCTGGTCGTTGAGCAGGACACGTGGCGGACTGAGGTCATCGAGGGGCCGCCGATCCAGGAGCCAACCTTCGCTGCGGCTTCCGGCAAGAAGGGGAAGAGCGCGCGGTGCCCGTTCCCCACATGCGGTCACTTGCACACGCTTGAATCTGTGAAGAGCATGGGGCACGCAGGGCAGTATCGCGACGCTCTGCTAGCCGTCGGCGAGGAGCTTCTGGGATCCCGCAAGGTCTTCAGGGTACCGACCGAGGAGGAGGTCAACGTAGCGACATCGGTTGACCCGTCCTCTTTGCGGTCATTGGCTGGCCTTTGCGCCGTACCCGATGAGGTCATACCTGCGGGGAACCAGGACACCGTGAGGGCCAGTGCGTACGGCTACCGCACTTACGGAGACCTGATGAATGAGCGGCAGACCACCAAGTTCGTCGCAACCGCTCGTGCTATTCAGAAGGCCGCTGCTGACTGCGTCGCGGCGGGCGTCAGCACCGAGTACGCCACAGCGCTGGCCGGGTACGCAGCCGCGAACCTGCAGCGCCAGCTCCGCCTGGCCACCCGCGGCGCCAAGTTGCGCAGTCACGGCAATCCGAACGGCACAGCTCAGAACCGCGCTCAGGTTGACCACGTCTTCTCCAACGAGAGCAAGGTCTCGTTCAACTTCGACTACGTCGAGGCGGGGCCCGGGAATGGCCCAGGCACGTGGTCCAGCGTCAGCGATAGCGGCATCAACGCTCTTAAGAAGGTCCTTGCGGAGTCGCCCGCCGGCCGCCCCGGGCGCTTCCGGCGAGCCTCTGCGATCGCCCTTCCCTTCCGGGACGGATCCGTGGACGCCGTCATCACTGACCCGCCCTACTACAACATGATCGACTACGCCGACGCGTCGGACCTCTTCTACGTCTGGCTTCGCCGCGTGCTTCGCGAGCTGATGCCTGACTTGTTCGACCACGCCGGACGTGACGGCCTGCAGGACAAGACCGACGAGATCATCGTCAAGCGCGGCAACGCCCCGGGTGAGCACCGGACTCGCGACTTCTACGAGCAGATGCTGAGCCGTGCCTTCGGCGAGGCACGGCGCGTGCTGCGCGCGGACGGCCACCTCGTCGTCGTGTTCGGGCACTCCGACCCGGACGCGTGGCGACGGCTGCTCGGTGCCCTGCACGATGCCGGCTTCGTCGTCACCAGTTCCTGGCCGTCGAGGACCGAGACGGCCTCGACTGGCGTGGCGAGCATCAAGGTGACAGTCGCGATCGGTTGCCGTGTCGCCGCCGCGAACCGGCCGCTCGCCACCGCCGCTCAGGTCGACCGTGAGGTTGCCGAGCGGGTCAAGGCCGCTGCACGGGAGTGGGACCGCGATGGCCTGGCCCTCACTGACCAGCTCATGGCTGCCTATGGGCCGGCGATGGAGGTCTACGGCCGCTACGCCAAGATTCTCAAGCCCGACGGCAAGCAGGCCGAGCTCGACCGCTACCTCACGCTGGCGCGCGCCGCGGTCCGCGATGCCACGGCGCTCAAGCTGGATGAACTGCCGCTTGAGACGTTCGACGCGCCGACCCGCTTCGCCGTTTTCTGGCAGCGGCTGTTCGCGCGCTCGGACGTTCCCAAGGGCGAGGCTCGATTTCAGGCGCAGGCGGACAATCTGCACCTCGAGGATCTGCGCGGCGCGCTACTCACGGAGAGCAAGAGTGGCTACAAGTTGCGACTCGACGCCCCGAGCGCTGTCAGCGACAAGTCCTCGACGTTCGAGGTGGTCCGGGCCATGGCCGCCGCCTGGGACCAGGGCGCCACCGAAGGCGTCGCCGCTGTCGTCGCCCAGTCCGACCGGCAGCCCACTGACGCACACCTGTGGGCCGTCGTCGGGGAGATCCTCGCGCAGCTGCCGCCCAGCGACACAGTGGCTAAGGCTCTCACCGCCGTTCAACGCAACGCCGGCACCATCGCCAACCTCGCGCACCGCGTCGCCGCCGCGGAGCGCGACGACCAGCTCACCCTGTCGTTCACCACCAAGGAGTCCTGAGCATGTTGACCGGCACCGCTTCGCACTGGGCCGATGTCCTAACGCTGCGGCCCGAGGTCACCGCGTCTGATGGCTCAGTGGGCGAACTGCAGATGAGCCTGCATAAGGCGGTCTATCAGACCATTGACGTGCCCTACCGCAAGGTCGACTACTACGGCGACATCACCCAGCCCACCCCGAACCTCGTCGGCTTCTTCAGTCGCGTTGCTCGTCGGCTAGGCAGCGACGCCGAGACCAGGGCTTTGTTCCATCTCGACCAAGGCATGGGTGGAGGCAAGAGCCACGCCCTCGTCGGGCTCTACCACATGGCCAACTCGCCGCGGGAGTTCTTCGCCACGGAGCTGGGCCGGAGTGTCCGAGGTGAGGCGCAGCATGGCGGCATCGACGTGGACTTCACCGGTGCCCAAGTCGTCGTTCTCACTGCTGACTACTTCAGCCCGGGCCGGACCAGTGAGACGTTCGGTCCGGCCACGAATCTGTTCGAGCGGTTCCTCTGGTCGCTGACCAACGGCGACATGGACCGCTACAAGCGCTACGTCGAGGCCGGGATACACAAGGGGACGCTGCAGCAGGCGCTCAGTGACGCGGGACGGGCGGTGCTCATCCTGCTCGACGAGCTCATGGACTACGTGCTGCAGCTCTCCGACGCGACCAACGTCGACAGCATGCCCAACGAGCAAGCGTTCCTTAACGCCCTCATGGATGCCTGTGACGACGTTCCCCGCGTCGTATGTGTCGTGGTCATGATACGCAGCGAGCTCGACGAGCACGGCTATCCCCTGCTTGCCGACCACTTCCGCAGCTACGTTTCCGACCGGCTCGTGCGTAACGGCCAGGACGGGAGAGTCGCGGTGACCGAGTCCCACGACTTTGCCTCGATCATCCAGCGCCGCCTGTTCGAGCCAGCCAAGGTGGGCGCTGCGGCGTCGCACGTGGCCAAGCAGTACGACGCGGCAAGCGCAGTTGGCTGGCGGGACAAGGTGCTCGACAAGCTCGGCCCGACCCGCGGACTGACCGGTTTCGCAGAGCGAGTCGAGGCAAGTTACCCCTTCCATCCCGAGCTCATGCGACTGGTGCGCGAGGAGTGGTCACAGGTCCAGAACTTCCAACGCGTCCGTTCCACGGTCGCAATCTTCGCCCGGACCGCGATGCACTGGGTCACCGAACACCAGGCCGGGCGCTGGGCGCCAACCCTCATCGGCGTCGGCGACATCCCCCTCACCACCGCCCTCGAGCAACTGCTGTCCTCTGGCCTGTTCATGGGCAACGACCGGGCCATTCAGGGCTACCGCTCGGTCGCCACCACCGACATCACCAGTACCGACGGGTCCGCAGGACGCGCCGTCGCCATCGACCAGCGTCTTCACGCTGCCAGTGTTACGGCCCGCCAGGACCACGCGGGCGTGCGCATGGCCGCCGCCCTGTTCTGCTACTCGATGGTTGCCCGCTCGCGCGGCGGCCGGGGGGCGACCAAGGCCGAGATGCTTGCCGCCATCCTCGAGCCGACTCCGGCCCCCGGTACCCCCTACACCGACGCTGAGGAGGTCTTCAACGCTCTCACCGGCGAGGACGGCCTCGGCGCACTTGAGATCACCCAGCCGGCCAACGCACCCGGGCGCTACTACCTGTCCATCAGACAGACGCTCCGGATGTACTTCACCGCCTCCCTCGCGCTAATAGACCCACCCTCGTGCGAAAAGCTGGTTTGGGAGCAGACACAGAGACTCGCTCGTCGTGGGACTTTTGACGAGATCCGCTTCATCGACGCGCCGGCCGCCACCGGGGTCATCGACCCCGCGCGCACGTTTGACGGAGTGGACTCGGCCGTCACCCGCCTCGTCGTGCTCGACTCGCGCCGCTGGACCCTGCTCAACGGCAAGGACACCCTCAGCCGCGCCGAGATTACCGCTCTCCTCGGGCTCGGACCCGACGCGCTGCGCGTCGACAATGCCGCCAGCTGCATTGTGGCCTGCGTGAACACACAGCGGCGGGACGTGGCTCGCAAGCGCGCCAGGGAAGTCCTCGCCTGGCGCAGTGTCCTCAAGCAGATCAACCCTGAGGACGTCGACGAGTTCCGCGAGGCCACCACCAAGGTGACCGAGGCTGAGGACAAGCTCAAGAAGGACATCGAGAAGGCCTTCCAGCACTACGCCTACCTCGTCCGCGCCTCGGACGGGCTGCATGTGGAGTTCAAGCGGTTCGACGACGACAGCAAGTCATCCCTGCGCGGTGACCAGGTGTGGGCGGCGCTCGTCGAGGCTGGTCGCGCCACGAACATGGCCGGCCTCTCGGCGGACTACCTCGCCGCCCTGCTGGACACCTTCGAGCGCACCCTGACCCCCCGCGAAGTCGTCCAATCCTTCTACAAGAACCCCTTGTTCCCGCTGGTTACCGCGACCGACGAGATACGCCAGGCAATCTTCGCTCTGCTCCGCAACGGCTGGGAACTGGCGGACTCCGACGGTGACAAGCTCGCCATCGCCTCTCCGGAACACATCTCGATCGGCTCCATCAGCCAGAACCTTCGCCGCGCCGTCAAGGCGGCCGAGACCGTGCCCGCCGCCGGTGGTGTGTCCAGGGGCACCACGACGATTTCGATTCCTAAGCAGCCAGGCGAGTCAGTCAGCGGCGGAGAGCACGGCGGGCTGTTCGGCGTCGGCGACCAGGAGTACCGGGCCACGACGGGACAGGCCAGCGAGGCCAGCACCGGAGATTCCGCTCCGAGCAGCTCGGAGCCTACCTCCTTCAAGCGGTACATCATCGAACTCACCAACCGCAGCATCACCGCTCCAGAGGCTCGTGAGCAGGTCTGGCAACTCTTCAAGGAACTGAGCAAGGTCCTAGATGCACCGAGCACTAACCACCAGCTCATTAGCCTGAGCGTCACGCTTATTACGTCGGAGGGCGCACAGGGGGCCATCGAGCAGAAGGCGCAACAAGCTGGTGCACGCGTCAGGGTCGAGGACGACGACTTCTAGCTAGGAGCGTGGGTGAGTAATGGTTCCCGGCGAAAATGACCTCCACACGGGGCCGATTCTGGCCCCCGCCGGAGCGATGACCCTCCACTGGATGGTCTTTCGCGGCCATTTGATGGCTCGCACGCCCCCCCGGGAACGCGCTAACCCCGTTACGGGGACACGCTCCTAGCCGCGACAGTGAGCGGCACGCCAAGGGTACTGGTACTGCTCGCAGCCGGTCAGTGTGTTGCCGTGTGCCGTGTGCCGTGTGCCGTGCGACGGGGGTGAGGAGGATGCGCCCCTCGTGCGTGAGAACTTGGGCGTAGCGCGGCAGGCGCTGGCCGATCAGAGGAGAGGGGCACGAGCAGTGGCGTACGAAGATCTAGTGCGGACGTTCTGGCGGACGTACCGGCCGGCCGAGGTGGAGCGGATGGGCAACACCGGCCTGGAGGAGTTCGTGCGGGGGAGGTCGGAGGAGATCGTGGAGCAGATCGGCGAGGTGGCGGACGATCTGGTGCCGACGCTGCGGGAGGGAACAGACGTGGTGGAGCGCGCCGGCGAGGTGAAGAACGCCAGGTTCCGGGCAAGGTCGATGGTGCTGCAGGAGATGGTGTATGGGATGGAGAAGGAGCCGGGAACGGAGACGAAGGACATGCCGCGCGTGTCTCTGCCTCCACTGTGACCTTTGGTACCCCGAGCAGGAAGCGGCTACCCCGTACTTCGAGCCTCCGGCCAACGGGGAGCCGCTTCGCTCCCGCCAGGCCGCTCAACCGGGTGAAGGCGAACATCGCCGCTATCGAGATCCTTCACCGCCTGGAGCAGGGGCAGCGGCCGGCGACTCCGGAGGAGCAGCGTTCCCTCGCCCGCTGGTCCGGCTGGGTGCCAGCCCGCAGGTCTTCAAGCCTTCAGCAGCTCGCGGAAATGGTCCGGGGGTGTCCGAAAAGCGTTGAGGTGATGCAAGAAAGGCAAACTCGGCAGCGGCGTCTGGTCGGGCCATGATCGGTACCCGTGCTGGGTGTTCTGCTCATCCATCATGCCGTCAGCCGCCGGGGCGGGTGGAGCGCCATCCCTGTTCGGTGCGGCTGATCGCTCCTTCTTCTTCCAGTTTGCGGAGTTGATGGAGCACGGATGAGGTGCTGGAGAGGCCGACTTGCTTACCGATTTCCCGGATCGTGGGTCCCTCTCCGCGTTCGACGATCCACTACGTGATGCAGCGCAAGATTCTCAGTCTTGTCTCGGTGCTGCGATCGGTCATGGAGACTCCCCTCCTCCTCTGTCTGGGTTTCCGGTACGCGGGCCTGGTGGCGCAGTTCCACGCGCGCGGCGGGGGAGCGGCCTGGGTCGGTTCGCCAGAACGGGTGCCAGAGCAGGCGGGAGGACAGCCACAGCAGGCGGCGTCGGAGGAGCGCGGCGTGAGCCGGGTCCCCGGCGAGCCGTGCGTAGGTGCGGTTCCAGTCGCGCTGGGTCTGCACCAGGTCGGACGGGAAAGCGGTGTGGGCCATGTCCGAATTCAATCACGTGTTCGATTTCTGCTGCCATGCCATCGTTCTCACTCGATCGGGTGGTGTGACCGGGTAGTCGGACACCGCGGGCAGCGTCGAGTCCCAGCGCATCAGACCCGGACATTCCGTCCGGGTGGTCCCTTGTTCCGCGCCGCACGCTGGCCCTGGTGGTGAGCGACTGAGATCAGTCGCCCGGTTTCACCACGCCGTCGGTACCTTGAGAGATGCCCCTACTCAGACGCGGAGGCAACACCCCATGCGTGGTCTTGGAGATCACCTCAGCATCGGCGAATGAGGTCCTTCCGCGCGTTCGTCTTCACCGAGCTGGAGCCCGACGCGGTCATCGTCCACGACCGCTACCAGAACTACGACAGCAGGTAACTGGGCGACCTGACACACCAGTTGTGCCTGGCCCACGTCCTGCGGGACCTGGCCGGCGCCGCCGAGTCTGCGGAGTATTACTGGAGTACTACTGAAGAGTCCGCGACCGCGCCGCCCAGCTCACGCCTGACAGGTCAATCTGGCACGCATTGCCGAGTACTGAGCGATGGGCGCGACCGTCGGGCTCGACCAGTAGGTCAAGCTCGACGGCTGCTACCGGGCGGTGGTTGCAGCGGAATGCGCCGGGCCTAGGGGGGCCGCCGCAGCTGCCTGCAGGGCATGCCTGCAAGACTGCTGCCACGGGGCCCCTAGCTAGGGTCGTCCTCAAAAGAAGATTCAAGCAGGGGCTGCGAAAACGGCGTCAGGGCCCTGCAGGCCGCCTGGGCGGACGCAGAAGCCTTGGTGTCCGCCGGACCCTTTTGCGGCCGCCAGAGGGGCCTTTATGGGCCGCTACGGCACTCCGCGGGCTCTATGCCTTCCACATTGCAACGTGCCGTGCCTGAGAGGCCGACGACGGTCAGCCGGGGCCGGGAGGGGAGCAGGGCGCACCCGTTATGTCACGTAACGATTTCGAAGCCCCGGCGACCTCCACCGCGATCTGCGCATCCCTACGGGACTCGTACACCCACTTCCTGAAGGACCTCCGGCAGTACAGCCGCGTCCGGCCAAGGCCTGACGTCTGCTGCACCACCCCCCGCATCACTCGTGTGCTCGCTCATGCCGGCCATCCTCCCGGCCTGGCGCAGCGATCAGCCCAGCAGCTCCCAGCCACGATGCGCTCGCAGCACGGGCCGACGTCGAGGCCGCACCGGGGACTTGGTTGGGAGACCAGCTGCTCTCCGGCGCTCCCTCCACTGCCGCGAGTAGCAGGGGTTGCACAAGCCCGTTGCGTGCACCGGCCGGGAGCAGCCGACCTCCGAACATTCCGGCCCGGCCGGAGAGGGGGACGAAATCTGGGGAACGGGGAGACCCTTCCGGCGTCGGTAGTCGTCCAGCGATATCACGGTCATTGGTGCGCCCTTCCTGGTTGGCCATTACCAAGGATTGTCCGCGTCCAGCGAGACTACCTAGGAAACGCAATCGGCCCGATCCCAACGCCGCGAAGCAGAGGACCGGGCCGACCAACCAAACAGAAGGTACCTCATGTATTCAACCACGAACGATGCGGCCACTGACAAGCACCCTTACGGCATGGTGCCGCGAGACATGCTCAGCGACCTCCGGCCGACACACTTCCGCCAGTGGTTCATCTTGGAGCGCTTCGCCGGAAAGCGGGACTACATAACCTCAACCATCAAGGACCTGGCCGCAATCTGGGAGATCAAGGAACGCGCAGCCAGGGACAGCCTCAAGGCCATTAAGGATGTTGGTTGGGCGGCCGTCGACCCGAATACCGGAATTGAGCACACCAACCGCATCTGGCTCCCCTGGTACCGGCTCTCTGTCACCGCCGATGACTACGACCCCGCCTATGAGTACGACCCCGACGGGGTCAACGCGTTCATCTCGAAGATGGAAGCGGAAATGGCAAACCGGCGCACCTGGAGGGAAGAGCGGGCCAAAGAGCGGGCCACTGCAACTCTCATCGACAGCGGGGCACGGTCCGTCCGCGAAAAGATGATGACCCGGAGGGGGACGGAGTTCCCCTACATCCACGTTCCCGTGGCCGTCGAAGCAGCGCTGCCCAAGGGAAGGCAAGGAGACACGGACTTCCTGGTGTGGACCGCCCTGCGGTCGTTTCTGAGGTCGAAGAAAATCTACCCATCGGCCAAAACCATCGCAGAGATGACAGGACTCAAGAGGGAGACAGTCGCCAGGTCGATCAAGCGTCTGGTGTCGGCTGGCCTGCTGCTCCCCACCGGCCAGACGGAATGGAATGGCGTGAAGGTCTACACGGTGCCAACAGAGCTATCCGGCAGGAAGATCAGGGCCGAGCAGGCCCAGGCCGAGCAGGCCCAGGCCGAGCAGGCCCAGGACGAGCAGCACGCCCGCAATCTAGCCAGGCTTGAGAAGTTCGCAGTGGTGGCCAGCCGTAGGGCGGATGCACGCCGCGAGGCGGAAGAGGAACGCCGTAGGGCAGAGGAACGCAGGGATGCCGAGAAGAAGGCCGCACAGGCGGCACTCACCGCCAAGTTGAGGTCCCAGCGGTCCCAGCGGATGGAAGACCTAGAAGAGAAGGAGGAAGTCGAGGAGGAGTTGGAAGAGGTTGCGGTGTGATCTCTTCCCCTTACCGCGCCCTGCGCGGTGGTTTCCCGGCATTCTTTAACCTTCCCGGTATCTATTACTGTTCCTGGTATTCATTGTGTGACTTTCACTGCCGCCGAAGCCCTGGTGGTGTGACTTTCACTGCCGCCGACATGTGACTTTCACTGCCGCGCTGCCATGTGTGCACCACCAGGCCGACGTCCCAGGGCCGGGTTTCCGGGGCCGGTGAAGGGCTTCCTCGGTGTCCTGTCGAATTGCATCTGTCAGATAGCGAGCCGTCGACCTGCTGGGATGCCAGGCCGTTTGAGAAGACGGAGGCTCGGGGTTCTCAAACGACCTGGCTTTCGTGGAGGGTGGTTCACAGAACCGCCCAAAGGCGGCAACAGGTGAGACATGCCTGCGGGGACCCCCGGCACCCCGGTGCAACCGGTTGTCAGTGCTGTTCGGCAGGGTGTGCATGTGACGAATCGAGACGAGGAACGTGGTGCCCCCATCTGGTCTGGACTGCCTTCGACGGCCAGAGAGCTGCTCATGGCAACCGAATGGGGCGCCCTGCAGCATGCATATGGGAGCGCCGAGGACACCCCGCCGTACCTGTGTCAACTCCTGAACGAAGATCCCGAGGTGCAGGCCGAGGCACTGGGAATGCTCGATATGTCCGTGTTGCATCAAGGATCCTTGTACAGCTCCACCCCGCCGGCCGCACTGTTCGTCGCAGCGATCCTGACCCACCCCCAGACTTTGGCCGAGCACGAGAGCTTCTTCCCCTGGGACGACCGGACTCGACCCCTACGGGCCGCACTACTCGACTGGCTCGGCCAGATTGCCGACTCGGCCTCCTACGGCGAGGACCCCGGCAGCGAGGACGAGTACGGGGATGAGTACGACGGCGAGGACGAAGACGAGCTCGAAGCGATCCACGCATGCCGGAGTATCCGACGCGAGCTCTACGACGCGGTCGAACCGTTCCTCGACGATCCGCATCCGGACACCCGAGAGGCAGCCCTCGGAGCGGTCACCCTGCTTCTGAAGGCACCCGACCTCACCGAGCTCCTTCCCCACGCCGCCCACCGCCTGCGTAGCGTTCTCGCAGCGGACGGCAGCCGCCGAGAACGCTCCTCTGCAGCTCTGGCCATGGGCGCCTGGGGCCAGGACACCACCGGCCTCCTCAACGATCCTGATCCAGCCGTGCGCGCCTGCGCCGCTCTGGCCACAGGATGCGCGCACATGCCACGCGCCACTGCCGTCCTGCTCGAAGCCCTGCAAAACCCGGTCGAGGCAGACCACTGGTTCCCCGACCCACTCCCTCAATTCGACGGCTGGCTCCGCTTCACCCTCCTGAAGGCCGTCCTTGACCGCGTCGACGCCTTCGAAGACCTAGCTCCGGCAGCCATGGCCCTGATACCGCTCGCCAGCGACTACACCGTCGACCGCGACTGGGGTCCGCTGCTCGTCAAAGCCTTTCCCACCGGCTACAGCCCCGGCCTGCCACTGTCGGCCGCGCAACGAGAGCTTCTGAAAGCCGTCACCGCCAATGACAACTGCTGGGGGAACATTGGCAACAAATTCCGCTGGCTCAGGGAAGTCGGCCTGCCAGAGCAGCGCGACGCCATCCGAGCCCTGCTCTGATCACACGGCCACCGGCTGATCTGGTCCAAGAATAAAGCCTGTCCGCAGTCCGCTGTGTACGGGGCAAACGTCGTCGCTCAGCGCGCGACGCAATGAGAATCCGACAGCACGAACGAGAAGCAGTGAGAATCCGACAGGCTCAGTGCGACAGGACACTCGGTACCGTGTCCGTCGTCATCATCCACGCTCAGGGAGGACACCAGACATGGGACGAGGACACCAGACATGGGACGCAGGAGGCCGAACAAGCCGCGCCCGGAGAGGCCGTTGGTTACCTTCCACGAGGTACGCACGGAGGACGATCTCCAGGCCACCATGGCGAAGATGATCCCTCAGCCCAAAGGAGGGAGACTGGCGACCCGACGTCCTCGGTGTCAAGAAGGTCTCCATCCAGCCAGGCCCGGATGGCTGGCCCCTGATCAACGGCCACCGGCTAACCCGTGAAATGAGCGAGGCACTCAAGGCCGACCGGCCGGAGCAGGCCGATCACTTTGACTATGACGACATCGTGGAATTCGCGCGGGATATGGGACAACCCGTGTTCGACGGTCCCCTGTTTGGGAAGCCCTGGTTACCCTCTGCCTGGTGGTGTGACTTTCACGCCGCCGTGGTGTGCGTTTCAGGCCCCACCGGTGTGACTTTCGCTTTCCCGGCCAGACCAGCCGGCTGCCCAAGACCAGGAAACCTCCGGCGGGCCCCATTCCCACAGGGGCGGGGCTCCGTTGCTGGGTGCACGTTTCGGGGTGGCTGGGAAGGTCTCGGCCCGTCTCCCTGCCGGCCGGTCGGCACCCAATGGGCTACCACGGAACCTACGGGCCTTTCTTGGCCTGGGGGAGTAGCTGCAGCACGGCCTGAGAGCAGGGGACGGCCTGTAGAACCCGTGGTATGGCTGGCGCTGCCGACCGACCAGAGGGGGATCCGTCCCGAGAGGGAGGCCCGTCGCTGGCGCTGCTCCCTGGACCGGTCCCCTCCATGGTCGAGAATCCGGGGCCGAAGGGAGGCAGACCACTCCCACCACCAGGACATGAGAGACACAGCCTCGTAGACTCTCTCCCGGCGCAGAAGTAGCAGCTCCTTTGCCTACGGCCATAGATGCTATTTCGCTCAATCGACCTGGCAACTAGTTGCTATGCCGGCATGTCGCTACGTCTCTCGTTCAGGCCATTTCTCCCGGTTTCTGGCTATTCCCAGCGCCACCTAGTAACTCTTGCTGGCATTCCACCTTTGGAGACCGGGTATTGGTCGTGTGTTTCTGCCTACAGGTGTGGCGCAGTGGCATAAGTGGCCTCGAATTCGAAGAGGGGGTACCCTTAAGTGAATTGGTCCCAAAGGTGCCGCCCTAGTCGCTCGAATAGGTCCATGCGCGAGAGATCAGACAGTGGCCTTGAACCATGAACGAAATTGCAGCCACATTCCCGAATGGGCAGAAATCTCAGCGCAGCCCGATTAGGCGGGAGCATCGCCCAAGCACTCAGCACGGTCGTAGGGGAGATCGCCAAGCGGAGCCCGACGTGGGCAGGGAAACCGACGAACCCGGAGCAGGAATCCGGGGGCAGGAGAAGCCACTGTAGTACCCCGTTGTGTGTGAATGTTGGCATCGGCGTTGGCGTACAACTCGCTTGATCCTTCGACGGTCAGACTGCGTTGTCTAGGGATTTCAGAAGGGGAGAAGGCCGATGAAGTCCTCCAAGCGCTCGGGATCGACGCTCTGGCCAGGGCCAGAAGGAAGCAACTCAGGATCTCGACGTGGCCACCTCGCTCGCGGCCGGCACTCGGATCGTGACCATGGAGAGCCTCCACACGACTTCAGCGATCCGCTCTGCTCGTACGGGCCGCTCTGCTCGTACGGGAGTTCTCACAGGCCGTGTAGGTGCCAGGCCCGCACGGTAACGGTTCAGCGGATGGAGCCGACGAGTTCGACGAAGGCGTCGTTGAGGTCTTGGGTGCGGATGCTGGTCAGCTCTTGTCGGGTGGGGGTGCGGTCGCCGAGGGTTTCGGCCAGGCGCAGGTCGCGCAGGGCGCGGGTCTTCTCGCACCAGGTGCGGACGAAGCGACCGTTGCCCAGCGAGTCTGCCCAGCCCTTCTCCTCCACGACTATGCAGCAGTCGGCGAGCTTCTTCCGCGCATCCGTGGTGAGCGTTTCTCCTGCGGCATCGAAGAGGCGGTGGGCGATCTGGCCGAGCTCGCCTGCCGAGTAACCGGGGAAGTCGACCCGGGTGTTGAAGCGGGAGGACAGGCCGGGGTTGGTGGCCAGCAGCTCGCGCATCTCCTTCTCGTACCCGGCCAGGACGATCACGAGTCGGTCGCGGTCATCCTCGGCCCGCTTGAGCAAGGTCTGGAGGGCTTCGTCACCGAACGTGTCACGGTGACCGTCGCGTCCGCTGGTGTTGGACAAGGCGTACGCCTCGTCGATGAAGAGAACGCCGTCCATGGCCCGATCTATGAGCTCCTTGGTGCGTCCAGCGGTATGACCGACATAGCGCCCGACGAGGTCGCCGCGGTGGGCCTCAACGATATGGCCTCGCTGCAGCAGGCCGAGGCCCGCGAAGACCTTCCCGACAATCCGCGCTACCGTGGTCTTTCCCGTGCCGGGCGGCCCGCAAAAGACCAGGTGATGCGGGGTCAGGCCGCCGTTGAGCCCTTGCGCCTCCCGCTCGGCAGCCATCCGCAGCTGTGCGATCAGTATGCTGACCTGCCGCTTCACGGGAGCAAGACCGATCAAGCTGTCGAGTTCCGTCCGCGCCTCACCGAGCAGCCTCGCACGCTCCGCCTCGGTCAGCGCGGGCGCGATGGGGACATCGACGTGCTGGTCGTCGTGCTGGGGCGGCGAGACGGCTTCCGGTTCGGCCGCGCCGCTCCAGGTCGCGCTGCGGTGCCCGCTGAGCCGGCTGAGGTCTCGGTTCACCTCGATGTCGATCGCCGCAGCGGTTCCGGGCTCGAGCGAGTAGCCGTAGATGCCAGTGGCCCGCTTGCCAGGCAGCACAGTGCCGGAGAGCCGGGCACCCGCGCCGTGCAGCGCCTTGGCGCTGCACCCTTCAGGTCCGCTGCGCACCGTCGGATCGATGTTCAGGAGCGCGAAAGCATCGGAGGTGTTGTTGGCGACCGTGACGGCGAACTGGACGGCATCCCCCCGGTCCCGCTCGTACTCGGAGGGCGTGTAGCGGCGCAGGCTGGACACTCGGATCTCCAGCCCGTCCTCGTACGCGGAGGTCTCGCCGACCGCCAGCGGCCGCGGTTGTGCGGGAACGGGGAAGATGACGCGGTCTGTCACATCAGCCGTCTTGGAGTTGAGCTGCTGGATGAATTCAATGGCATCACGGATGGCCGCATCCCGCGCGCTGTCACCGTTTGCCGCGTTGCTGGTGGGGACTTCGGGGCCGCCGTACGTCACCAGTTCTCGCTCTCTGTACTTCCGCTCCGTGGGGTTGGTGCGCCAGGCGCGGTGACGGAGGGTATCGATTTGTACGGGCGGTGCCAACGTTTGTGGCGTCCAAACCCACTGGGGTTCAGATGTCGTCCTCGTCGATGAGGTATCCGCGTAGGGGACGGGGCGAGGCTTTCGTGGAGGTCATCGGGCCTGGGCGGGGGTGAGCTTGAGCATAGCGAAGTCGTCGAGGATGAAAATGTCCGGGACGGATGGGTTCGCGCAGACGTTTGACCCGGGTTCCGTCTGCGGGGCCTCCGGCGAGGTCGGACAGGGCCTGACTGGTCTTTGTGAAGCAGACCTCGGCTCCGCGGCGGACCGGTCCTGGACACGGGCGACTATCTCTCGTACTGGCTGGAGCACGTCGCCACGCCCCGGAGGCGACTACGCCCATTGACGATGGCCCCCAATCTACGTGGTGTTAGGGGGCCGTCCCAGCAAGCAGATTAGTGACCGGAGCCAGGTGAGTTGCTCGTCGGTCGGGCAGCAGCTTCGCCGCGACCGTACTTGGCGCGGGGAGACTGAGGCGATCCTGACCGCCCTCCAGGGCCACGCTGACGCCCTCTCCACCGATGAGATCCGGGACCACGCCCACCGCTTCGACAGGGACTCCGATGACATCCTCATACGAGCCCCAGGACGAAGAGACCGACGAGGACCGGGCCCGCCGCCTGGTCTCCAACACCGTGAAGGATCTAGACGAGGAGCACGAGCGTTACGCCGTTTCGAACTGCTACCACGCCCGCAGGGGTGCGGACTGTCCCGGACCAAGGTCCCGCGCACTGACGGCCGGGCGCCGCAGATTCTGGAAGGATTGTCGCCAGCAACCACTGGACGGGCGGGGCGCAGGGTGAAAATCAGCAGGATCACGGCACAAGGCTTCTTGTCCTTCGCCGAGCTCAGCATGGACTTGGGGCAGGGCCTGACCGTGGTCACTGGTCCCAACGCTGCGGGCAAGTCGAACCTGTGCCAGGTACTCAGCGCTGTATCCGCGTTCCTGGGCCGCCACCTCGACTCGGAGCAGCGCGATCTGCTCTCCCTGTACGAGCAGGCCGGCCACCACGGGGCCCCCGCCTTCACGTTGACGGTCTCCTTCGAACTGGACCAGAGATGGGAACAGGACCTGGTCACCAACTTCGTGAAGGCCTCGTACATCAGCATCGCCTGCCAGAAATACGACGGGATGGGCCCCAGCACCGAAGAGTTGGAGCAGGCCGCCGAAACCTGCATCACCACCGACTCAGTGGCCGCACTGTTCCACGGCACACTCCGGTTGGACTTCGACTCCCACCGGCACACTGGCTGGTCCTGCGCCTGGCAGTTCAACCACGGCGAGGACCCCTTCCACATCCAGTTGGAGGGCCCCTGGCAGCAGCAGCTCCGCCCCGGAGTTGCCCAGGGCTGGAAGACCGTAGCCATGGAACAGGTGACCGAAGAGCCGGCGCCCGAACTGGTCAACTTCCCGGCCATCCTGGACCGGCTTGAGCAGCCGGTCATGTTCAGCGTGCCCACGCTCAACGACGCGTCCAGCCCCCGGCCCGTCTCCATGACCGCGCTCGCCCAAGCGCTGGGGCTGACCGAGCGGCATTCCGTACCTTTCGTCGTTGTGCTCGAGAAGATCTGGGCCGCGGGCGTCTCGGTGACCGTCAATCGGCGCCTGCCCGCACGCCGGCACTTCTCCCTCGATGAACTGACGGGCCCCCTCGACCTAAGCGACGGCAGCCGCACCCCGGCCGAGTTGTACCGGCTGAAGAACGGTGCGCGTGAACAGCAAGAGGGCTTCCGCAGAGCCCAGAAGATGTTTCACACCATCACCGGGGCGCACCTGGAAGTCCAGGCATCTCCGGAGACTGACGGGATGGCCATCGATGTCGTGATCGACGCTGGTCACGGTGAACGCCGTGCTGAGTTCAGCGGAGCAGGACTACAGGAGGCGGTCCTGCTGGCGGCCCTGACAGTGGGTGGACCCGGCCGCATCATCGTCCTGGACGAACCGGCGGTCCAGTTGCATCCGACCATGCAGCGACGGATCGCCACAACCGCCCTGCGTGACGTACAAGCCCTCCTGATCACCCATAGTGCGGACCTGGTCCCGGTGGCCACGACGGCCGACCTCAAGCGCATCGTCCGTCTAGCCCCAGGGCCGGACGGAGCGACCACTGTCCGGCGCGCCTCGGCCACGACCGCTTCGGACCTGGCTGGCTGGATCCAGAACCTAGCCGTCGCCGACACCAGGGCCCTGCTCTTCGCCCGAGCCGTGATTCTCTGCGAGGGCGCGTCGGAGACCGGCGCCCTGGGCCAGTGGTGGAACACAGCCACCCAGCTAGGGCCGGAGGCGGCCAACGTCCCGCTGCTGGACGTCGGAGGCCAGAACAATTTCGGCGGCTACATCAACTACCTCACCGCCTTCGGCATCCCCTGGGCCGTCATCGCCGACGGGCCAGCTCTGCGCGGCACCAGCGCACTCGCCAAACAACTTGCCAAGCAGCGACTTCGACCCCCCAACCCGCCTGACGACACGAACGATTTCACCGCCTGGACCAACTATTGGAAGACCGCAGGCGTGTTCACCCTCGCCGACCAGTTCGGCGACGACCGCAGCAAGTCCGGCGAACTGGAGGCGTACCTGCGACGCCTGGACCCCCAGGTCCTCGACCAGGCCAAGAGGGACACCACCAGCAAGCCGCGGGTGGGCGCCCTCTTCGCTATCCGCTACCACCACGGAACACCGCCGGAGGTGGCCGCCCTGTACAAGGACGTGGCCGCGCACCTGAGTCTCGACTGACGCATCCGCTGCACTCAAGCCTTCCCTGCCGCTGAGGTGCTGATGAGCACTCTGCTGTCGTGCTGCCGACTCAACGGGATGTCCGCCGAGACGTGAGCGGAGCAGGAAGTCCGCAGACATACTCCCCACCTCAGGAATCAGATCAACTGAGACTGTCCCGTCTCATTAGATCTTGCAGAGACGGGGCCGCTGACCTGTGAAGTGACAGGTTGAGTCGCGACTCGTGGCAGGTGGAACAAGGCGTCTCGGGAGAGCCGTGGCCAGAGTCGAGTGCTCGTCTCACCGATCATGGCAAGAGAGGGGTGTCCTGAGCTGGACTCCGTCAGGATGGTGAGACTCCCTGGTTTCATGATTCGCAGTGAAGGTGGCAGTTTCCGGGTCAGGCTGATGGCTGACTTCGTGACCGAGAGCTGGCGGCAGCACCCATTCCGCGGTCAGGAAGGCGAGGGATCAGAGTCGTCCCATTTCCATCCAGTTTCGGGGAATTGCTCAAGCAGGACAGAGAGCGAAGTTGCTTGATGGATGGCGGATGACCAGTCCTGAGCGGAGACGTCGAGTAGGACCAGCGGCGGGGGTGTCTGCCGGAAGTCGTAGGTGAGCATTTCGCGGCTTCCGTCCCCGCCGATGACGATGCTCCCGGGGAGTAAGCATTCACGAGGAATAGTCGCCGATGTGTGATGTTGTGTGATGTCTGCTGGTCAGGTGCCCAGGGCGATGGGTGGCATCCAGAGGTTGCCGGTGAAGGCTCGGTGGATGGCGTCGAAGGCGTTCAGGCCGTGTTTGCGGGCGGAGTCCAGGTAGGAGCGCACGGCGAGCCAGGCTGCGGCGCCGGTGTCGGACTGGTGGCAGCCGGAGATCTTGACCTGTGTCTTGACCGGTCTGAGCGCGCGCTCCCCGGTGTTGTTGGTGAAGGGCACGTGCCGGGGGTGGTCGGCGAAGCGGAGCACGTCGCCTGCCTGGTCGCGGAGGCGTTCCAGCAGGTTGCGGGCCGGGGACTGCTTGCGTCCGGGGGCTCGGGGGTGCAGCGCCAGTCCGGCGGTGACGCCCCGGTGGTAGTGCTGCAGGTAGAACAGCAGCGATTGGGGGCTGATCCCGGGGATTCCGCCGCCTCGCACGCGCTGGGCTTGGCGGTTCAGGCCTGCCAGGGCCCAGCGGATCTGTTGGTGCCACTTCTGTTTCGGGTGGTCCTGCTCGGCGGCGGTCAGCTCGCGGATCAGGTGCGCGCCGCACAGCTGGTGCGCGGCGCCTGGGTAGCCGGCGTAGAGCGACAGCGAGTCGTGGACCAGGGTGCCGCGGAAGGCGGGCAGGATCCCCAGGGAGTTGGCGCCCTCGCGCGAGCGCGGTGCCAGGGCCAGGTGGGTCAGGAAGTCGGTGCAGGCCACGTGCAGCCAGCGGCGCTTGCCGCTGATGCGGGTGGTGGTCTCGTCGGCGTGCAGGATGTGCCCGAGCACCAGCAGGGCCTTGATGAGGTTCAGCGAGTCGGCGGTCAGGCCGGCGGCTTCGGCGACCATGGTGTTCACCCAGCCGGTGGACACGCTCGCGCCGGTCAGATCGCAGATCAGCCGGGCGGTCCGCTCGACGGGCACGTGGTGGAAGACCACCAGGTAGACCGCCAGCGCGCGCAGGTTCGGGCCGTAGGACGCGGGCGAGCCCGCCAAGCCCGCGGGTGCTTCGGCCGTCGTGGTGTGGCCGCAGTCGCAGCGGACCTTGTGCAGCCGGTGCTCGGTGACCTTCACCGTGACCAGCGGAATGTCGCTCACCTGGCGGCGGGCGAAGCCGACCGAGGGGATACCGCGCAGACCCGTGCCGCAGTCCCCGCACGCACGCGGGCGATGGTTCCTGACCTTGTCCGGGCTCTCGACCATGCCCAGCCCCGTGCCCGGCGCGCCCTTGCGCTTGCCCCGCCTGGCCTCGGACTTGGGCTTCGACTCGGGCTTCTCGTCCTTGGGCAGCCCGAACACATCCTGCGAGGGCGGGAAGTTGGAGTTGCCCGAGTTGCGGCCGAGCCGCCGCTCCAACTCCGCAACCCGCTTCGTCAACCGCTCATTGGCGGCAGCGAGCTGCGCGTTCTGGTCCTCCAACAACGCGCCCCGCTCCTCGAGGAGTGCGCACCGCTCGGCCAGCGCCGCGTTCTGCTCGCGCAGCACAGCGATCAGCGCGAGGAGGTCCTCACGCGACGCAGCAGGCTCGGCGGCAGCAGACACGATCCCGCAGCGTGCCAGAGACCACGGCAACCTGTCACATCGTCAACTCGCCACCGACGGACAGAGCACGTGAATGCTTACCCCGGGGAAGCGTTTCTGGAACTCGCCAGACTCATTGACTTCCATGAGCTCCGCGATGGCATTGATCATCAGGAAGTCGTCCGCAGGAGGAATGAACTGGCTCATGCTCCCTTCCGTGGCCAGGAAGTGTCGGTAGTCCTCGGGGAATCGGACTCCGAAGCGGCGCTCGGCCTGCGCGATCTTGTCGTTGTTCGAACTCATGGGCCCGTTCTATCAAGGCCGGGTATGCCTACCCGCGCGAGAGTCTCAGCAGACAGGAGTTGCTGCGGAGCGATGCCGAAACGCTGAGCGGCCTCGGTCGGCAACTGGGGGTGGTCTCGCCAGTGCGGTGAGGCGAACAGGCGGGTGAGTACGACGACTTCGGATTGAGACAAGCCACCTGTAACGAGACAAGAGCCACCCCAAAGTGGGACACAGTCTCACTCAAACCTGTCCCGGCCCTCCCGAGACAGGCTCAGTGCACAGATCACTGCGACAAGCCGCGGTTCGATGCGACGGGACAGAGACGTCAAGGAAATCGGACCAGATTCTGTGAGACAGAGACACGATCACTTGAGACGGGACAACTAACTCGCTGTCCGGCCTGGGCGTTAGGGCTGTCCGTTGCCAATGAAGCCAGCCGGGCGGAAGCCTCCGACCTGCGACGACTAACTTCATTGGCAAGGTGGCCCCGTGGCGCCGAGAGCCATCCGCCCAGCCGCGACCTGCGGCGACTGGATTGGATGACAAGGAACGCCGCGGGCTGGGTTCGATGTCGGCGGACAAGGGCGTGACCGTTCTCATGCAACGCAGTCGCCGTCTCACCGAACGCGGTCGGGTCAAGCTACTGATACGGCAGCACGAGGTAGGTCGGGTCCTCCTCGGGCCGGATCTCCTTCGCTCCCCTGGCGTACTGGCGACAGAACTCCACCGGCTCTTCAAAGCTGACCGCCGTCAGGGCATCTCCACCTGGCATCGGTACCACGGGCCTGACGACGTAGTGATGACGCGTCACCTCGTCCACCTGCACCGCCGGCTCCATCGAAGAGAACGTAGGGGATGCGACGCCTCGGCTGGGCGTTCCCTCCACCATCCACTTCATATGCAGCTCTACAACCCCCGGTTCGGGACACGCCCATCCAAAGCGCGTGACGCACAACGCGCCGACATTGAACCATGAGCTCCATCCGCGACCGTCGGGGAGAAGTCCCAGTTCAGAGGCTTCCATAACCCCGTAGGAGAGCGGGAGGCTGCTCCAGCGGCCTACCAGCAGGTCATCCAAGTCCATCCGCAGATCCTCGCTCATCAGGTTGTCCCAATCGACTCCCTTCGATGAGACAGGGACTGGGTTGAGTGATAACGGACAGGGCGAGCTGGCCAAGATAGTTGGCAGCATCTGGCCAAGATTCTTGGCACGGCCAGTGAAGTGCCACGCTTGTTGGCACCGCCCCCGTTACCAGATCCACATCGATCTCGCGTCAGTCTGGCCTCTCCCATCAACGCCGATCAGATGGGCTGCCTCGGGGCCCACACGCGAAGCCAGCTCCAGGGGGATGGCGAATCGGTGTTCGCCGAAGTCCACGGCGAGGATCCGATCTGGGTCCAGTTCATAGTCGTCGACGGTCTTGCCGATGTAGCAGCGCATGAGCTCCAGCGACCCCCGTGCAGGGAAGCGCCACCCGTGGCAGCCGTACAACCCGAAGGGATCGCTCAGGGCCCGCAAGACCGGTCCATCGAAGTGCAGCTCGACGTAATCACGCACGAAACACACAGCGCTCACCTCCTGGCCCATCAGCAGCCGGAGCGGGTCATCCGAGTCGTCGACGGTCTCCACAAGCTCATGCTGCCAGAAGCTTCAATCGATCTACGCGTGCGACCACCGAGGAGCCGCTGTGCCGAGACGCGATAGGTGTCACCAGAGCGATGCTGTGACCTGCCCGAGGGTGACGCGTGTGCCACGTTTGTTGTCACCATGTGGCCACGGTTCCTGTCACCTGTGGTGAATTGCCAGTCTTGTTGTCACCAATTTCGAAGCTTGGGGCCTGGCGGCGGCGGCCGCTTTCCTGGGGGCATGGCCTCGGTGTTCGTGTGGGCTCGCGTCACCATCTCGCCCAGGCGATCGACCCTGATGCCCTGGAGAACGATGCCGGATGACCCACTGTCTGAGTATCGTTGACGCAACTGATCCGACTCTTGGGAAGTCCCATGCCTCGCCGGTCACCGGGCGAGATCCGGGCACAACTGCCCCACCGCATCAACCGCGGCACGCGCTGCGGCGCGGCGCCAGCCGCAGGGTTCCGGCGGAGTCCACAACGAAGGTGAACGGCTCGGCCAGCTCCTCCGCTGTCCGCCCCGACGCCCAAGCGTCGAAGTCCGCTGGCGAGCCCACTTTCCAGCCCGCGCGACCCGGCTGGACCATTGCCTTCAGTTCAGCAGGCCCTACATACCGATAGTTCCACCCCCACGTGCTCACCCTGACCAACCTACCCAGGCCAGGCCCTGGGGCAAGAACGGTCACGAGAATCGGTCGTGGAGCCTACTGTGCCAACGCACGATAGTTATCCGCCATGATCGGCGCTGACCTGGGGGTTCCGCGTCGGCGAAGCACGGCAGTTGTCACCGGATCGGCACGCTACTTGTCACCGACAGCCCGGTCGGCGCGGTTGTTGTCCGCCCTCACTCGGCCACGGCCAGTGGTGCGGTCCGCTTACGCGGTTGTCGGCGTGACGGTGGCGGTACGGCGGCCCGCCGCGTGGCTCGGACTGGGTCCTCCGGCAGGCTGCCCAAATGGGCTTGAAGTGGGGCCAGAACTTCCGGTCGGACCGCTCGGGACAGATCGCCGAGTGGGGCCAAGAGGTCGGTCCGGTGGGGCCGATTCACTGGGCGTGTTTTGTGCTCTGTTCCATGATCGATGTGCGTTCACGCCATGCGGGGAGCAACCTGGCAAGAGGGGAGTTTCTGGGCGGTGTGGGCTGCATTCCACACCTAGTCAACGGGGTGATGCCTATGGCTGCGGTGCTGATAAGGCTTCCGGATAGTGAGCTCACGGTCGCCCTGGATGTCGACGAAGGTCTCATACACGACGGCGACAGTTGGGAAGAGGCCGGGGTTCGCGAAATCGCCAGCAAGTTCACAGATCTAGGAGTCGAGGTCATAAGGAAAGGACTTCGCGCGGCGTTGTCCTTGGCTCAGATAGCCAAGGACGAGATGCAAACCAGCAATCTAGACTACGAAGCGGCAGAGCTTAGCTTTGGAATCAGCTTTAGTGGCGGCTGCGACGTCAAGGTCGTAAAAGGAGAGGCTGAGTCGGTATTTAACTTCACCATCCACTGGAGGAGCGACCATGCCTGACGGTGCCAACGGCGGACTCGTGACTATCGCGGGGTCCGGGCGACCGAACCATCAAGGATGTGGGATCTATACGATCAGCGACCACATCTTCACAGCTCGGCACGTGATTGAGAAAGACATCCTAGATCGGCACCTCCAGCGTTCCGACCGCAACACAGTACAGGTGGACGTCCGCTTCCCGTACGCGCGCAATGCTCAGCGAACAGCAACCTTGGTCAAGTGGTCGGACATGGGCGACGACGTGGCAGTCCTGCTGCTGACGGGGGCGGCACCCGCAGGCATACAGCCATGTCAACTCATACCCGATCCCGAGAGATGGCTCACCGGCCAGGATGTTCGGGTGCATGGCTGCACCACGGCCGCAGGACCTCAGTTCGTCTCCAGCACCGTTATGGGACACCGAGGGAGCCACCGATACCAACTGAACAGCCAACACCTACACGGTTTCGCCGTGGTTCCTGGTTTCAGTGGCGGTCCAGTATGGCGCGGAGGGGAAGGGGATGGTTACGTCGTCGGGATGACGCTGCGTACCAACCGGGACGCACGCGGCGTGTCAGAGATGATCTCCAGCGAAAGGTTGATACAGCTATTCCTGTACACATCCATCGGTCCGGCTGCGGATAAATTGCTATGGTTCCGCCGCAGAGCGATCAAGTCCCTACTGCAGGACCTGGCCAACGCGGAGCAGAACGGTTTCGACCCGGAAGTATGCCGCGCGGCCTATGACGCACTCGATGAGATTCACGTCCTGTTTTCCGACCTCGATGGGCTCGGGGCGTGGCGCAAGTCGCCGGGGCGGCAGATGCGGCAGCTCCGCGACTCGTACGAAGAGTGGAACAACAAAGCCGAGACACCCCAAGACCGCAGTGCCGCATTGGGCCAGCTGAAGAATCAAAGGCGCAAACTGTGGGAGGACATCGGCAAGAAACGTGCGTTGATTCTCCAGGACCACGGCGTCGAGCACATCGTGGATGAGTCGATACAACGGCTCGAAAACCTGTGCAGAGAGCATCCTGACGTGTTCCACCAAGTGGAAGAGATGACACGCAGGTATCGCCGGGACTATGGCCCTCCTCAGACGCAGGATGACCCTTCGGCGTGACCGGCACCCTCCCGCCAACAGCAGCAGAGAGGCTGGTGACAGAAACTGTGGCGCCAGGTGACACCTATCGCGTCCCGGCACAGCCGCACAGGCCGGCTCCACCTGCTCTCGGTGCCGGCAATTTTGGCCAGGCGCCAACTACGCGCGCTCAAGGTTCGTGTCCCGTCTCAGTCGAACTGGTCCCTGTCTCAGGTGATCTGGTTCGATCCGCTCTTCGTCTCAGGTGATCTGGTCTGGCGGGGGCTACTTGTCCGGTCTCACTGGACCTGGTGGTGTCTCACATATCTCAGGTGGTAGTCGGCGGATTCCCGGCGTGCGTGGCTGGCCACGCCCGGTTTTCACCTTTCAGGGTTGATTGAGTCTCATCTGATCTGTCTTGTCTCACCGGACCCGTGATGGTCGTTCCATGGACAGGACACGCGCGCTGTCCGATGAGGCTCGGCGACGACCCCAGGTGCGCGTGACGGTGGCCGTCCGACCCGACACCACCGAGCCGCTGCCGCGATCAGCGCCGGACTGCCCGGCCATGGACACCGACATCCAGATCGGGCCGACGGGTTCAGAAGCTGCTGCCGCTGTCGGTCGTCTGAGGCTCCTGCCCGGCGGGCGTGCGATAGGTTGCCCGCCATGACTGAGCTCGGACCCGTCGCCTGGCCACCTGCCCCGATCAGGACCGAGCGGCTCGTGCTCCGCGAGCCCGAGGCCCGGGACCGTGCCGCGATCATCGAGCTGTTCGCCTCGCCAGAGGTGGGCACCTACATCGGTGGCCCTCGACCGCGTGATGAACTCGAGCGCGCGGTGCCTGAGACGCCCGAGAGGCGCCCCGGCCTTTTCGTGATCGATCTCGACGGAGCGATGATCGGCACCATCGAGCTCAACCGGCGCGACGCGGAGCATCGGAGTCATGTCCGTCCGGATGCCGGGGAGGCCGAGCTCGGCTACCTTTTCCTGCCAGAGGCATGGGGACGCGGGTACGCCGCCGAGGCGTGCGCAGCGGCACTCGACTGGTTCGCCGACGCGCTTCCCGGCGAGCCGGTGGTGCTCTGCACCCAGACCGCCAACGACCGCTCGATGCGCCTCGCGGCGAAGCTGGGGTTCACCGAGGTGCAACGGTTCGAGGAGTGGGGCGCCGAACAGTGGTTCGGCGTGTGGTCCCCGGTCACGCCGTCCGGTTGAGCTTGTGCTCGACAGCGCGGATCCGCGAGGCCACCGATCGGTCGTCGGCCTCGGCGCGCCGCTTGACCCAACCCCGGGGTCCACTCAAGCTGGCCCAGCCCCCGGAAAATGCCATGTCCAGCGAGAATCGCCTCTTCAGCATCTCAGCCAAGCTGACGAACCCCAGCTCAGCACACCGGCTTCAACCATGATCGATGAGACTGTCGACGCTGCCCAGGCAGCGGTCCGTGTCCCGGCACGTCACCCACGAGACGAATCTCAGTCAGACCTGTCAGCGCCCAGTTCACGGCGCGTCTTCATGACGTGATCAATGAGACGGAACACTACTCGTAGATGCGCGCGACCGAGAGTTGCAGGGCGACGGATCTCCACGTGACTGGGTCGAGTTGCGCGTGGAGTGGCGAGTTGGCGCCTGCCCAGGCGGCCCAGGAAGCGAGCCAGTCGTAGAGGGTGCTGTGTGCCCAGCTGCCTCCGTCGCCGGCCCATTGGCCGCGGTCGGTCTTCGCCTGGCGTTCGCGTTGGTCTCGGGCGAAGTCGGTGGCGAGCGTCGCGGCGTACATGCGCAGGTCCTGGGCGGTGTCGACTTCGTCGGGCTTGGTGTCGGAGTCGGCGAGCACGCAGTTGAACACGGGCGGGGTCGTGCGGACCGTGTCGATTTGGTAGGCCAGTCCACGCCAGCCGGGTCGGTCGAGGGCTTCTTCGTGCAGCAGGTCGGTGCCGTCGATACGGCTGCCCAGCAGGCGGACCCAGCCCCACAGGAAGCCGTTGATGCTCTGATGGGTCCAGCGCTGGGCCGTGGGCGCCTCGGAGTCCTGGCCGCCGCAGGCACGTTCGCAGTCGAAGGCCAGGAAGCGGAGGTAGGCGGCGAAGCCCGCTCGGGAGTCCACTTGCTGCCAGGAGTTGATGCTTTGGGATGCGGGCACATCGAGAGGCTACGATCCCCGCTCGCGCGCGTCGATGACATTGTCCGTGGAGGTCGGCTTCATCGACGCCCACGGTGCGGAGCTGGACCAGATCATCTGAGACAACACGCACATCCCGGCTTCCGGGACCAGATCGCCTGAGATTCCTGGCGCTCCGGCGTCTCAACTGATCCGGTCGCCGCAGGTCACAGCGCCGGCCACGGACCAGATCATTTGAGACGGGACAGTTCGGTGACACGGGACACCGGGCATGACGAAGGCCCCTGCCAGAGGTCAGCAGGGGCCCTAGCTCAGTCGGCACGTTGGTCCATCAGGTCCAGGATCTTGTCGACTTGCTCCTTCGAGAGGGGCGGTGCTTTTGCCAGCCAGTGTTCCAGCCACTCTTCCTTGGTCATGCCGGGGAGCCTATCAAGTCAGGCTGCTGACTTGCCCAGATGGATCGTAAACGCAGGCTGCGGGCCACTCATCGATTTGCTGCGCAGTGCTTTCGTGTGCTGCCGCGCGGTCTGCCATCTGAATCTGTTATGTAGCACATCCAGGCCTCGCGCGTGGGCTGCACCGATTCCCGCGCTGCACGACACGGTAGGTGCCAGGCAGCGCCGTCCATGCCGTGCACATGCGAACGATTGGAAGCGCCGCGTCCAGGTCGAAGCTGAGGGCATCAGTAAAGTGTGGCTATGCCTTTGCGACCGGGACTCGTCGAGTGCGCCGAGGCAGCCACGTTCAGCTTCGCCCGCCTGTTCGGCTGGACCTCGATGGAGACCTTCGCGTCCGCTCCGGCTTCTTCCAGGCGCACGGCCATCTGCTTCCATGCTGTTGAGCGACTCCGAGGATGAGCACGTCCCGACGATCGTGGTGACGCTGAACGCCTCTTTCCTGACGGAGGTTCACGTTCACGCTGTCGTCCGTCGTGTGCGGCGACAAGGACAGGGGCCGGGACCTGGCGGGACCCACGCGCGGACGTCTCCATGTTGTCGCATCGGGGAGTCGGAGCTGCCATCAGGACCGGCGCCGCCAGCACACTTGGCGCCCGTCGCTGCGACGGCATCCTGCAACACCAGCCGCCCCTGGCGCGCCGGGCACCCGCCGGCCCACGGTGGAGACATGGGAGGACGGCAGCAGAAGATCGTGGTGACCGACGAGCGCGAGGCGACCCTGCTGCCCTGCCCGCCCTGCGACGGACCGCTGCGGCCATGGGGCTTCGCCCGCGCCCGCCCAACATCGCCAGCGCCATCCGCGAGATGTTCTACGACCCCTTCGTCCGCCATCTCGACCTCCTCAAGATCCGCTGACCAGCGAAAACCAAGATCAAAAGACTTTGCGACAGCCCTGGGAAGAAGCCGACCCAGATTTCGCGAAATCGGCCTCCCTGTGAGGTGAGATATCCCCCCACCCACACGAGGCCCGGCGGACAGTGTCAGGGTCCGATCAGCACGGGGTCTCGGCCGAGTCGACGTTGACGCCGGAACTGGTGGACGTGCTTCGGCGGACTACCACCGGTGCGCTCATCCCTCGTCAGGTTCGCCTGGGAGCTTCGGCCTGGGACCGAAGAGGATCTTCGCAAGGCGCAGCCTTCTCCTTCGTCCACTCCCGGTAGGTGATGTTGAGCGTGATGTTCGGCTTACGGGGCCTCTCGTGGGGATCCTCTTAGACATGGCACTCCCTTCCTGGTCCGCGCTTGTCAGGGACTTCGGGAAGATTGGGCCTAGTACTCCAGCCGTAGATCGTGATGTGACGGACGAGTGGCGGAAGATGCGGCTAAGGTCTACGCGCTCGGCGGTCCTACGCAGCGCCTTCCTGCGTGTCGGGCTGTGGCTCACCAGAGCCAGGGGCCCGTGCTGTTGGAGGATCTCCGGTGATCGGCAAGCTGCAGTGCGTGGTTTTGGACTGTCCAGATGTCCTTGAACTGAGTAATCGTCAATACCTGTGAATCGGTTGAGGTGGTTCAGGCCGCGTGAGCCTCAGGTCGTTCGACGAGGTGGCCGCGTTCGAAGCGGGCTCCGGCCCGTCGCTCGTTTACGGGTCCGGGGTGGCCGCGGGCTCGGAGGTCGCAAGGGCGAGAGTC
>NZ_RJVR01000256.1 GCF_003999195.1 Streptomyces soli | reverse complement strand
GCCCCCGCGGCCCCGGCGCAGGCGCCCACGGCCCCGGCAGAGCCCCCGGCGGCCCCCGTCACGCCGTCCGCCGCGCCCCCCGCCGCCCAGCAGTCGCCGCGCAGCCTCGGCGGCTTCGTGCCTTGGGGGCTGACCCGGATCAACCACCGCACGCTGGACGGCATCGGTTACTCCGTCAAGGCCACCGGCGCCAAGGTGACGTCGTACATCATCGACACCGGCATCGAGTACTCGCACCCCGACTTCGGGGGGCGGGCCGTCCCCGGCTACGACGCGATCAACGACGGCCACAACGGCGCGGACTGCAACGGGCACGGCACGCATGTGGCGGGGACCGTCGGCGGCAGCTACACCGGGGTCGCCCGCAAGACCCAGTTGGTCTCCGTACGGGTTTTCCCCTGCGCCTCGCGGACCACGAACTCCGCCCTCATCGCGGGCATCGACTGGGTGGCCGGGCACGCGGCGAAGCCGGCCGTCGCCAACATCTCGGTGGCCGGTCGGTGGTCACTCGCCGCCAACCGGGCCGTCGAGGGCCTGTCGAAGGCCGGCGTCTTCCCGGTCGTCGCGGCGGGCAACGACAACGTCAACGCCTGCTTCGTCTCCCCGGCCAGTTCCCCGCAGGCCTTCGCCGTCGGGGCGATCGACGAGACCGACCACCGGTCCTGGTTCAGCAACTGGGGACCCTGCGTCGACATCCACGCGCCGGGTACGGACATCCTGTCCTCCTTCCTCAACGGCACCTTCCGCAACATGGACGGCACCGCCATGGCCGCGCCGCACGTGGCCGGCATCGCCGCGCTCTACAAGGACACGTACGGCGACGCCGACTTCGCGACGCTGTCCAAGTGGCTGTCGGGCAACGCGACGCGGAACGTCCCGATCGACGGGGGGTACGGGACCGCGCGGCTCTTCGCCTACACGAACGGCTTGTAGGTGCCCCGAACACGTCCGAAGCCGCCGGAGAGGACATCCTCTCCGGCGGCCTCCGGTGTGCCCTGTCAGTGGTTGACGCAGACGTTGCCGATCGTCGGGTTGACGAGGCCGACGAGGTTGATGCTGTTGCCGCAGACGTTGATCGGCACGTCGATCGGGACCTGGATCAGGTTGCCGCTGACGACGCCGGGGGAGCCGGCGGCAATGCCCTTCGCGGAGGCTCCGTGGCCGCCGTCGTGGGCCATGGCCCCGCCCGCGGTGCCGAGCACGGCCGCGCTTGCGGCGGCGGTCAGGACGGCCGCTCTGGAGATACGATTCACGATCGTCCCTTTCCCTGGTCACGTGTGGATCCTGCTCAACGACCCTGTTCCGGGCCGGATGCGTGGTGTCACCCAAGGGGCCGTATCGTGACCTGTCGTCAGATTTCGGCGCACGTTCGGCGCATCATAAGCGGCGGCTCGCGCCTTCGCATGTGACGGTTGATCACATGCGAATGGAACGAACCTCGACGGGATCCCTCGTCATGGCCGCGCTACTCGCCTGCGGCCTCGCGATGGCGGCTCCCGTGGCCGCCCATGACACCGACACCGACACCGTTGCCCCGGGCGCGTCACCGTTCTGGGTCAATCCGGACAGCCGGGCCGCCCGCCAGGCCGAGGCCTGGGAGGCGCGGGGCAGGCAGCAGGACGCCGCCCTGCTGCGCCGTATCGCCGACCAGCCGATGGCCACCTGGGTCGGCGACAGCGATCCCGAGGACGAGGTCCGCCGGATCACCACCGCCGCCGCCTACCAGGACCGCATCCCGGTCATCGCCGCGTACGACATCCCGCACCGCGACTGCGGCTACTTCTCGGCGGGCGGCGCCCCCAGCGCGTACGCCTACCGGCAGTGGGTCCGGCGGCTTGCCGAGGGCATCCAGGACCGCAAGGCGCTGGTGATCCTCGAGCCGGACGCCGTCGCGCAACTGGTCGTCGGCTGCGCGGGCGCCGAGCTGGAGGGCAACCGGCTGGAGCTGATCGGCGAGGCGGTGAAGACGCTCAAGGCGCTGCCGCGTACGAAGGTCTATCTGGACGCGGGCAACGCGGGGTGGATCCCCGACCAGCGGGAACTGGTCGAGGCGCTGTGGCAGGCCGGGGTCCGGGACGCCGACGGCTTCGCGCTGAATGTGTCCAACTTCCAGACCACGCAGGTCAGCAAGGACTACGGGGACAGGCTGTCGGCCAAGCTCGGTGGCGTCCATTACGTCATCGACACCAGTCGCAACGGCAACGGCCCCTGGCTTGAACCGGCTGACGCCGAGACCTGGTGCAACCCCCCGCACCGCGCACTCGGCCAGGTGCCCACCACGGTCACCGGCAGTGCCATCGTCGACGCCTACCTCTGGGTCAAGCGCCCCGGCGAGTCCGACGGCGCCTGCCGCGGCGCCCCGGCCGCCGGCCAGTGGTGGTCCTCCTACGCCCTCGAACTGGCCCGCGGATCCGACACATTGCCGGGCTTCCCGTTCAACCCGGAGGCGCAGTAACTTCCCGAACCGCGAGAGCGCCCCCGGCCTGGTGGCCGGGGGCGCTTGGTGTCTTCGCGGGTTCGCGGGTTCGGGCCGGTTCAGCTCACGTGCACCCACTGGGCGTGGGACGGCGTGCCGTCGGCGTTCGTGACGAAGAGCATGTACCAGCCGGTGGGCACCAGCGTCGGGTCGTCGGGGATCCGGACGCTCGGCGAGCCGCCGCCCTTCCTGCGCACCGTCAGTTCGATGGAGCGCTGCTCGGCGTCCGTCGCGTGCGTGACCGCGCTGGGCCGCATGAGACGGGCCTTGGCGACCCCGGCCGGGTCGGCGACGTCGAGTTCGGTGGAGCCGCCGCGCTCCAGCCGGAGGACGCGCTGGGACAGACGCGGGCGGCCGCTCTGGTCGCCGTACAGGTAGGGAGGGGTGTAGACCTCGATGCGCTGCTCGAAGACGCCGGCCTGGGTGTCGTCCTTGTCGGCGAAGAGGGGGTTGGAGCCGAAGACGGCGATGCGGCCGTCGGGGAGGAGCAGGGCCTCGGTGTGGTAGTCGCGGCCGACGGTCGGGGCGGCGGCGGGGGAGAAGGAGTTCGTGGCGGGGTCGTAGAACTGGGCCTTGAGGATGTCGCTGGCCCGCTTGCCGCGGTAGTCGCCGGAGCCACCGGTGGTGAACACGGTGTCGTCGGGGGTGAGGACGGCGTTCAGGTAGCGGGTGCCCTCGGGCAGTTCGGGACCGTCCGCGTAGCGCGGCTTATTCGCCTTGAGGTCGACCAGGGCGGTCCGGGAGGTGGACTTGTGGGACTCGCCGACACCGCCGCCGCCCAGGAGCATGAAGCGCTGGCGCTGCGCGGGTGGCAGCAGCACGGAGGTGGACGTCTCGGTCTGGTCGGCCCGGGTGAGGCCGGGGACCTGTGTGAAGGTGTTCTTCTTCAGATTCCAGATGCCGGGGACGCGACCCTTGTCGGCGGGGCCGTAACCGGCGTTGGAGCCGGAGTAGAAGAGGTCTCCGCCCTGGGTGAGGAAGAGCGCCGGGTAGGTGGGGAAGTAACGGTCGGGACCCTTGGACCACTTACGGGTCCTGGGGTCGAAGATCTCGTTCTTGCCAGGGATGATCTCGCCCATGTCGTCGAGGCCGGAGACGGCGAGCACCCGGCCGTCCCTGAGGGTGACGAGCGTCGGGTACCAGCGGGCCTCGGCCATGGAGGCGACCGGGATGTACCGCTCGGCGACGGGGTCGAATTCGTACGCCTCGCGCAGCCCCTGGAAGTCCTTCTTGTCGAGGCCGAGCTTGGCGGCGAGCCCGTAGAGGTTGTCCGTGTCCTTGCCCTTGAGGCCGGCGATCTCGTACTGGTCGGCGGTGTTGCTGATGCCCTTCTCGCCCTGGACGGTGGCCTCGACGTAGACGCGGGCCTCGCTGGCGGTGACCTTGACGGTGGACTTGGCCCTGTTCTTGCCCTTGCCCTTGCCGTTGCCCTTGCCCTTGGCTTTGGTGATCTTCTTCGAGGCGCGTGGTACGAGCACGTCGAAGAGCGAGCGGTACTCGAGGCCGGAGGCGCCGCGGAAGATGGTGCCCTTGCGGAAGAGGCGGGGCTTGTCGGGGTCCTCGTTCTTGATCAGCATGGCGCCGCCGGCCCGCGTGACGTCGCCGCCCAGCTTCTCGTAGCGGGCGGTGCCGCCGGCCACCAGGAGCTTGCCGTCAGGCAGTTGGGCGTGGCCCGCGCAGAACATGTCCTTGGGGGTGTTGATCTCCTTGAAGGAGTTGTCCGACGGGTCCCACAGGATGCTCTGGAACTTGCCCGCGTTGAAGTTGCGCTGGTCGTTGCCGGAGCCGGCGATCAGCAGCACCTTGCCGGTGTGCAGCAGGGCCGCGTGAATGGCGTTGATCCGGAACTGGTGCGGCACGTCCAGCAGGTCCCAGTGGCCGTACGCGGCCTTGTACCCGGGCTGATTGATCTTGTAATGGTGGTAGGCGCGCTCGGCGAAGCCGACGGCGGCCGGGGCGTTCAGGCCGACCAGGGCGACGAGCGCGGTGGCACCGAGCGCGGTCTTGCGGAGCTGTGGGCTGGGGCGGTACCTCACGGCGGATTCCTTTACGCGGGGCTGCGCTGCTCGAACGGGTGGGATGTGGCGGCGACCTTCTCCAGGCGGCGTGCGCGGATCCGGTCGCGGAGTACCGCGCCCTGCCATGCCGCGATGGGGGAGAGGGCGATGGCCAGGGCCAGGGCAGCCCAGGTGCGCATCGCGACATGGGTGTTTCCGAGGAAGAAGGAGGCGATGAGCGAGCCGCCGGAGACAGCCGCCCAGAAGAGGTGGATGCGAAAGGTGGCGAGCCGGTCCGGGCTGGCCGAGTCGCCCTTCGGGGTGACCACGAACCCGGACCTGCGGCGCAGCAGCGCCTCGGCCAGGGACCGGGTGTAGAGCGGGGCGGACAGCGCCGACATGACCATCCCGGCCGCGCCCGACGAGCCCTCGGGCTCGTGCGGGCTGACGTTGTGCCGCCGGTTCCAGATGTAGAGGCCGATCTGCAGGGCGGCGGCGTCGCTGTAGAGCATCAGCCAGACCGAGGAGTCGATGTGCACGCCCGAGGCACCGAAGACCAGGAAGAGGGTGCAGGACAGGGCGCCGAGGATCCAGTTGACGGCCGACATCGGGTAGTACGTGACCATCAGGCCGTAGTTGAGGAATCGGCCCGGTGACAGGGTGAAGGGCGCCTTCCAGAACTGCTTGAGCACGGTCTCGTACGTCCCCCGGCTCCAGCGCAGCTGCTGGCTGAAGAAGTCGGTCCAGGAGGACGGGCCCTCGCCGACGGCGAGCACGTCGGGGGTGTAGACCGAGCGCCAGCGGCGGCCGGACTCGGGGTTGCGGGTGCCGTGGATCTTCAGGCCGGTGGCCATGTCCTCGGTGATGGAGTCGTACAGGCCGCCGATCTGCTGGAGGACGGAGACCCGGACGGCGTTGTTGGTGCCGACGAACATCGGGGCGCCGTAGGCGTTGCCGGCCCGCTGGATGAGGGCGTGGAAGAGGAACTGCTGACTTTCGGCGGCCTTGGTCACGGCGTTCTCGTAGTTGCCGTAGACCTGGGGGCCGACGACGAAGGCCGTGTCGGGGTCGCGGAAGTAACCGAGCATCCGCTCAAGGAAGTTGGGGAGTGGGATGTGGTCGGTGTCGACGCAGGCCATGAACTCGTAGTCGTCGCCGTGGGCGTCGAGCCAGGCGTTGTAGTTGCCGTGCTTGGTCTTCGCGCGGAAGGCGCCCTTGGGCTGGTTCCACCTCTCGACGCCCTTGCGGCTGAAGTGGTGCACGCCGAGCCGGTCGCAGAGTCGCCTGACCTCGGGGTCGTCGCCCTCGTCCAGCAGCCAGACGTCCAGGGGGCCGTCGTGGCGGAGCCGGACGGCGCCCTCCAGGGTGGCGCGGACCATCTCCAGCGGCTCCTTGCCCGGCACGAAGGTGGTCAGAAAGGCGACCCGGGTGCCGGGTTCCGCGGTGACCGGCACCGGGTCGCGCGCGACGAGGGTGGCGTGGGCGTTGGAAATGACGGTGATCACACGGAAGAGCTCGATGAGCCCGATGGACACCAGCATCACGTTGTCGGCGATGGTCGCCCAGGGCGGTACGAACTGGCGGTGGACCCAGTGCTGAGGCTGCATCAGCCAGACGAGCAGCAGGAGGGAGACCACGGGGGCGGCGGAGAGCAGCAAGGCGGTGCGTACTTTGTGCCGGCTCTCGGCGAGCAGGCTGCGGTACTGGACGCGATAGGTCTGACCGGGCTTCAGATCGGGTTCTGTCAGGGGTCCCGCGAGACGGCTGAAGCGCTCGTAGTCGTACACGGGAACGGAATCCGCCCCCGAGTCAGCTGCCTCTGCGGCCTTTGACGCGGGGGCCGGCACGATCGTGGGCTCTTGGTCGGTGGTCGGCCGGGTGCTGCTCGGCGAGATCGTCACGACACCCCCGTAGGCGTAGTGAGGGGAGGAATGGCCAGTAAATCGGATCTATTACCTTCATCTGACACAAAATGTGATGATGGGGCGATCGGCTTACAGAAGCTAACAAATCATCCCAATCGTTTAACGGACAGGTAGATCTTCGGCGTGGCGTCAGGGGTGACGGGACCGTTGCCGAGGAAAGGCGGCGGCCGATACGCTGCGTACACTCGCGTTCGCCATACCGATCAACTTCCGGAATCTCGAACGTCGATCACTCGAACAAGTCGTCGGAGAGAGCAGAGATGGGACGCCTGGTACCAGCCGTTACCCGAGCCCTGGACATCCTGGAGCTCTTCCTCGAAGGCGACGGCACCATGTCCGCGCCCGAGATCACCCGCAAGCTCGGTCTGCCGCGCACCACGGTGCACGAACTCGTCACCACGCTCGCCGCCCGCAACTATCTCGTACCGCTGCCTGGACAGCCCGGCCGCTACCGGCTCGGGGTACGGCCGTACCAGCTCGGCAGCCGCTACGCCGAGCAGCTGGACCTGGCCGCCGAGGGGCAGCAGGTGGCCCGCACGGTCGCCGAGACCTGCGACGAGACGGTGCACGTCGCGATCCTCGAGGGCACCGACGTCATCTACATCGCCAAGGTCGACAGCACGCACGCGGTACGCATGGTCTCCGCCGCCGGGCGGCGACTGCCCGCCCACTGCACCTCGGTCGGCAAGATGCTGCTCGCCTCGCTGCGCCCCGACGCCCTGGACGCCCGGCTCCCCGAGGAGCGGCCGCTGGCCGCGATGACCCCGCACAGCATCACCTCGCCGCACGAGCTGCGCCGCGAACTCGCCGCGATCCGCGATCGCGGTATCGCGGTCGAGCAGCGCGAGTCCAACCCCGACGTGTCGTGCGTCGCCGCGCCCGTGAGGGACTCGGCCGGACAGGTCGTGGCCGCGCTCAGCATCTCCATACCGATGATCCGCTGGAGCGAGGAGCGGCTGGCGGAGCTGAAGGAGCTGGCGGTCAAGGGCGCCGCCGAGCTGTCGGAGCGGCTCGGCCATCGGGGGCGCGTGCTGTGAGAGCGGCTTGGGTGCCGGCTTGCGTGCCGGGCACACCGGGCAGGCGTAAGGCGGGACGTGCCAGGTCAACCGGGGCCGCCGCCCGGGAGGGAAGAGCGTGAGCATGGCGATAGAGCTGGCCTTCGAGGCCGATGCGGTACTGGGCGAGGGACCGACCTGGGATCCGGTGGCCGCCCGGCTGATCTGGGTGGACATCCTCGCCGCGCGGGTCCACTGGTACGACCCCGGGTCCGGCGGGGAGTCCCTGATGGCCACCGAGCAGCACGTCGGCGCCGCCAAGCCCCGCGCCGGCGGCGGCATCGTGGTCAACCTCCGCGACGGCGTGGGCCTCTACGACGCCGACGGCACCTTCCGCTGGCTGCACCGCGAGCCGGTGCCGGGCCGGCGGGGCAACGACGCGGCGGTGGACGCCGCCGGCACGCTCTGGGCCGGCACGATGCGGTACGACGAGGCCCCCGGCGGCGGCACCCTGCGGCGGGTCCTCCCGGACGGGACCGCGGTCCCGGTCCTGGACGACGTCAGCGTCAGCAACGGCACCGACTGGAGCCCCGACGGCACGCAGATGTACTACGTGGACAGCCCCACCCGGCGCGTCGACGTCTTCGACGTGGACCCCGCCACCGGCGACGTACGCAAGCGCCGCGCCTTCGCCACGCTCGAGGACGGTGCCGGATTCCCCGACGGCCTCACCGTGGACGCCGACGGCTGCGTCTGGGTCGCCCTGTGGGACGGCTCCGCGGTGCGCCGCTACACCCCCAAGGGCAAGCTCGACCGCGTCGTCGAGGTGCCGGCCGGGCGACCGACCGCTTGTGCCTTCGGCGGTCCGCAGCTCACCGACCTCTACATCACGACCGCCACGACGGGGCTCGACGAGCGCGCGCTGGCCGCGCAGCCGCTCGCCGGATCGGTGCTGGTGGTGCCCGATGCGGGGCAGGGTATGCCGGATGTTCCATTTGGGGGTTGAAGCGCAGACGTAAACACATACGTCACAGGCTTCACGAGATCCACACGGGATCGTGAGCAACTCTTGTGCGCACTCTGGGAAGTAGTCACATATTGTGCCCGGAATATGGACTACTGCTCCGCCTGCCGACGGCACATCAATGGCGCCCTGTCATGCCCGGGGTGCGGCACGCCCGCTGAGGAACTCGGCGCGCGCGCGGCCGCGGCTGCCGGCGCGCCCGCGTCCGGTGGCGCCGACGAGGGTGCCGAACCGGCGGTGGACGAGGGCGGCGGCCGCGCCG
>NZ_RJVR01000294.1 GCF_003999195.1 Streptomyces soli | reverse complement strand
CGGGCTCCGTTCCGCGCTCGTCCGTACACCGACAATCGATGATGGATTAGTACCTGCCGAACTGATATACCAGACCATATGGTGCCTTTATCTCAGCGCCATAACGCCTGCGTGTCAGCCGCGTAACGCGCGGCCGTCCGCCCACCTCGATCGGAAGCAGCGGCAATGCAGATGGGTCTGGCGGACGAAGGCAGATCATTGGGGGCATCGCTGTCGGATCAGGCGTACGCCGCGATCCGCGATCTGCTCATCACCTTGGAGATTCCGCCCGGATCGCTCATCAACGAGGAAGCCCTGATGCGGCTCCTCGAGATGGGGCGCACACCGGTCCGCGAGGCGATCAAGCGGCTCGAGCTGGAGAAGCTCGCTGCGATCTACCCCCGCCGCGGCACCTTCGCGACGGACGTAAACATCACTGATCTGGGCCGCATCTCCGAAGTCCGCCTTCCGCTGGAGGGCCTGGCGGCGGCATCCGCCGCCAGCCGCGCGAGCCAGAACGACGTCGATGCCCTGGAGCGGATCCTGGACGCGCACCGCGACTCCGATGACAACCGACGGCTGCTGGAAATCGATGTGTCGCTGCACCGCGCTGTGTACCACGCCACGCGCAACCCCTATCTGGAGGCGACGCTTAACCAGTATCTCAACCTCTCGCTCCGCATGCTCTACCTCACCCTCGACCGCCTGCCGCATCTTGCCGCCCACCTCGCCGAACAGCGCGAACTGGTCAACGCCATCAAGGCCCACGACAGCGACCGGGCACAGGCGCTTGCCGTACAGCACTTGGCCGTCTTCGCTGACGAAATGCGAGCCGTGCTCTAGCCTGCGCGTTGCACTTGGGGCTGTGTCCGGATCTTGAGCGGAAACACGAAAGTGCCTTCTGAGCTGGGACGATGAGGCTTGTCTAGGGCTTCTGTCACCGCAGCAAGAAGGCACTTTCTGCGTGCACACTACCGGGTCGCGTCTCAAGCTCGTCGTCTCGGCCGACGGCCGCGGAGTGGTCAGCCATGCCGGATCCCGCCTGCTGGCGGACCTCGCCGACGCCACCGGCCTGACCGGCGCCTTTACCGACGCGGACAGGTCGCGCTGGGCTGGCTGCTGGCCAAGGGCGACGACGTCGTGCCGATCCCGGGCACCCAGCGCATCGCCTACGTGGAGGAGAACACTCTCGCGGCCGAGGTGTCCCTCACCGCCGAGGAAGTCGCGCAGCTCGACGCCATCACCGTCACGGACGACCGCCACGCCGACCGGCGGGGTAACTGGACCGACGGCGTCACGCCGCCCCTGCCCACCTGATCGGAGGTCCACGGCCGTTCGGAGTCCTTGCCGCGTACCGCGGCACCAACCTGCCGTCCGTGCCTTGAGTTTCATGAAGACGGTGGCCGTACCCGGGGGCGAACAGGTAGGGCCACCGTCGCCGTTCTCCCTAGAGCTGGCTCCCAGTCGCAGTTCGTGATGCAGATGGCAGCACCGGTGTGGAGACGGCCGCGTCCACCGATGATCATTGGGGCACATCGTGGTGCTGGCCATAACGCGAGCGGCCGCACCCCGCTGGCATCGCCTTCGAGGGTGGCCTGCTCGGCGACGTCGAAGCGCGGCAGCTTGTCGAAGTAGCCGATGACGAGGTCGATGCCGTGGTTGGTATCGCCGAGCCCGGTGTTTTGGGCGACGACGGCGGCGGCCGACGCCGGGCTGAGGCACGGGAGGCTGGCGGACGGTGCCCGCACAGCCGGCCCTCGTCCGTGAACAGGCCTCCAGGCGGAGCGGGTCGACGGGACCGAGCGTGGGGAAGGACATGATCGGCGCCTTGAGCGTGGCCGGTGGCACGGGCCACCGTAATGGGCGGCCACCGTAATGAGACGGTCAAGAAACCTTCCCAGCGGTGTGACCAGGCATAACCGAACTCCCGATGCGGTTGCCCGAAGCATGTATGTGGATGGCTCAAGCCGCCGGTAAAGCGCCGACAGCGCGTCGTCTCGCCCGCACCCGTTTCCCGTCACCGGTCCCGCACCACCGACACTCGGGCACCTGCCCCGTGCCGGTCGCCGGAGCACCGCCCTGCATGCCTGCCTTTCGGAGGACTCACGTATGACCCAACCGACGAACCAGCACACCGGGCCGGCAGCCCCCCGTGCTGCCATCCCACTGTCGGCGCTACCCGGCGACCCGGACAAGGAGCAGAGGGGCTCAGGAGCCCTCGTCCCGGTCCTCGCCTTCGCCGGCATCGTCGTGGCGGTCATGCAGACACTGCTCGTGCCAGTCATCAAGGACCTGCCGACCCTGCTGAACACCTCGCCCAGCAACGCCACCTGGGTGCTCACGTCAACGCTGCTCTCCGGCGCGGTGGCCACGCCGATCATGGGGCGACTCGGCGATCTGTACGGCAAGCGGCGGATGCTGGTCACCAGCCTCGCGGTGATGGTGGTGGGCTGCCTGATCGCCGGCTTCACCAGCGAGCTGCTCCTCGTGATCGTCGGCCGGGCCCTGCAGGGCTTCGCGATGGGCGCCATTCCGCTGGGTATCGGCCTGATGCGCGACAAGCTGCCACCCGAGAAGCTCGGCTCGGCGATGGCCCTGATGAGTTCGTCCGTCGGCGTCGGAGGCGGCCTCGCGCTGCCCGCCGCTGCGCTGGTCGCGCAGCACACGGACTGGCACGTCCTGTTCTTCGGCTCCGCCGGGCTCGGCGTCCTCTCGATCGCACTGACGCTGCTGGTCGTCCCGGAGTCCTCCTTGCGAGCCGAGGGCCGGTTCGACATCGCGGGCGCGCTCGGCCTCTCCGCCGGTCTCGTCCTGCTGCTGCTGCCGATCACCAAGGGCAGCGACTGGGGCTGGGGCTCACTCCCCACCCTGGGGCTGTTCGGCACGGCGATCGTGGCGCTTATCGGCTGGGGTGTGGTGCAGCTGCGCATGAAGGCTCCGCTGGTAGACCTGCGGACCACCGCTCGCCGTGAGGTGCTGCTCACCAACCTTGCCTCGATCATGGTCGGTGTCGCCTTCTACGCGATCTCGCTCGTGCTGCCCCAGTTGCTGCAGCTGCCCACATCGACCGGTTACGGCCTCGGGCAGTCCATGGTCGTGGCGGGCCTGTGCGTGGCACCGCTCGGCCTGACGATGATGTTCACCGCTCCGGTGTACGCACGTCTGTCGGCGAAGTACGGCCCCAAGACGACCCTGATGCTGGGCATGCTCATCATCGCGATTGGCTACGGCGCCGGTCTCGGTCTGATGAGCGCCGCCTGGCAGACCGTCATCATCTCCTTCATCGTCGGCGCGGGCATCGGCCTGGCGTACTCTTCGCTCCCGGCGCTGATCGTCGGCGCGGTCGACCCGTCCGAGACGGGCGCGGCCAACGGTCTCAACACCCTTATGCGGTCCATCGGTACGTCGGTATCGAGCGCCGTCATCGGAATGGTGCTGGCCAACACGGCGCAGCACGCCGGCTCTGTGACGGTACCGACGATGCACGGGTTCCGCGTCTCGTTCCTGATCGCCACAGCCGCGGTCGTCGTGGGGCTGCTGCTCGCGGTGGCCCTGCCCGCGCGAAAGAAGACCGCCGGACGGCAGCAAATCCGTGTATCCGGTGAGGCGAGCAGCGAACTGGGCGATGAGTCCGCCACGGGTCGGGCCGTCCTCCCGGCGGTCGTGGCCAACGACGGGTTCCACGGCCGGGTCGTGGACGTCGCCGGCGCCCCCGTGACCCGGGCGACAATCACCCTGATCGACAGCCGGGGCCGCAAGGCTGGCTCGACACTCTCCGACGACGAGGGCTACTTCGCGCTCACCGCGCCGGCCGACGGGCACTACGTCCTGTCCGCGCGTGCCGCCGGCCACGCCCCGCACGCGACATCGGCGTCGTTCCTCACCGAGGACCAACCGGTGGAGGTAGACCTTCGCCTGCCGGTCGTCAGCGCCGTACCGGCCTTCAGCGTTCCGGAGAGTCGAACCGTGGCACGCCGCTGAGCAGCAGGACGAACTCGGAGATGGCCTCGCCTCCGTCGGCGAGCATCACCGCCAGGTCAACCGCAATCCGTCCGGGGTCGTAGCCCGGCCCAGGCGGGCCAGCCGGTCTGTGCGGTCAGAAGTAGGCCACGGAGTTCCGCGACCGGGGGGGTCGAGGTGATCCGGCCGACGCGCGCGTCACCACGCAGCAGCTCGCCTTCCAGGGCGTACCGGTCGTCGTGCTTGGAAATCCCGGTGATCGTCGCCACGGCGAGCACCATGCCGTCGGGGTTGACGATCTGCACTTCGTCTTGGGCCAGGGCGCGGTCGGCAGATCGGGTGAGGGCGGACCGCGGTGGGCACACATGGTGTGCCCACCGCGGTCTTCGGACGGTGGTTCCGCTGTGGCTGTCGGGCCCCGGCTCAGCCGCAGCAGCCCGAGCTGCCCGTGCTGGACGGTCCGCCGCGGAGGTCGTCGTCGTGCCCGGCAGCGATCCGTGCCCATTGCGCGGTCGGCCGTCCGTCCTTGCGGAACTGCTGGCCGCGGGTCTTATACGGCTGCGGCCGGCCTGCCGGGGAGTCCTCCCAGATCTCCTGCCGTCCGTAGGCGGTCATGTCGAGGATGCCGTATGAGGGCTCCATGGGTTCGACGCCGCGGCCGGTGGTCCAGTACGTCTCGTAGACGCGGTCCTGATCGCGGAGGTAGCACGCCTTCATGCCGAAGTGGCGACCGGCGACGAGCCGTTCGTGGGACTCGGCGGGTACGGAGTACCAGGGCATCTCCCACCCCATGAAGCGGCGGTAGCGGTCGGACTCCTCGTAGGGGCCCTGGCAGAAGGCAGCGAAGGTGACGTCACGCTGGTGCAGATAGGACAGTTCGCGGACCTGGCCGGTGAAGAAGGTGCAGCCCTCGCACTGGTCGGCGGCGGGGCGGCCGTCGTGCCACATGTGATACGACGCGAACAGTTGCGTACGGCCATCGAAGACGTCGATCAGGGGGACTTCTCCGTTGCCTCCGACGAGCGGAGTCGACGGGTCTACCTCGGTCATGGGCAGCCGACGCCGCGCGGCAGCGATCGCGTCGCCCTCTCGGGTGTGCGCCTTCTCCCGGTCGCGCAGGGTGTCGATTGCGGCCAGCCACTCCAAGCGGGAGACGACCGGCGGCTTGTATACAGCAGTCATGTCCGTACTGACTCGACAGCCCGCAAAAACTCATCGGTGGGGCCCGAGGCGGGCAGACCAAGCGCCCGCAGCCTGTCCACGACCCGGGAGTTCCACACGGACCACGTCGACCAGGCGGGTCCATACGACGTAATCGTCGACTACACCGCTGGCCCCCGGCCGAAGCCGCGCTCCGCGCGGGTGCGCCAGGCGTGCGCTTGGTCCAGATCGGTGAACGGTCGGGCGACAGCATCGACATCCCGCCGTGGGGCGACTCGACCTACGAATGGCTCGATCACCCCGTCCGCGGCCGCCTGACGGCAGCACGAACGCCTGGGCGGTGCCCCGTCATCTCCCCCGTGGAGGGCGGGGCACCGCCGTTTCGCGGGCGCGTCAGCTGCAGCGCGACAGGGTGGCCCTGGTGTACGAAGCCAGCTTCCAGCCGTTGTCGTACAGGTAGTACTTGCCGGCCGACCGCCTGAAGACAACGTCCCGCTTGGTGCCGTCGTAGAAGACGTTGCCGCTGTTGCTGTAGAGCTTGTTGTCCGCCTTGCCGAAGGTTTTCGGGCCGACCTTGCCGTCGGCGGTGAGGCCGTGCGCCCTCTGCCACTTGACGGTGGCGTTCTTCGTGGCCCGGCCGAACCGGCAGTCGATGCCGGACGCGCTGAGGTACCCGTCCGCGTACAGCACGCCCTGCCACGCGGCCGCGAGATTGCTGTGCGCATAGGCGGTGGTGGACAGCGTGCCTTCGTCTCCCCAGTCGTTGGTGAGGGCACCGGTACCGTCGAGGTAGCCGTGGGCGGAGGTCGCCGAGGCGGTCGGGCCGAGAGCCAGACCTGAGCCGATCGCCAGGACGAAGGCGGCGATCGCGGTGTGCTTGCGTAGGGACATGTCTGTTCCTTCCGAGGCCGGCCCCCGATGGACGGCCTCTTGGTTGCGATGCCCATGAAGCTACGGAGGCGGGGATGCCGGGCGTCCCCCGCGGGGGAGAAGTTCCGCCGTTGTCGGTTTCTGACCTGAATTTCGCCGTCCGTCGCTTCCCTGTGAAATGTCCGGCTCTTCTCACCGGATGAGCTCCGGCGAGAAATTCTGGGCATCGTTCAGTTGCCTGCCTGGTGAGTCTGCTGGGGTGCCAGTGCCTGTGTCGTTCGCGGTGGACGCCAGCCGCTTAGCGCTGCGTGCCAATGTCGCTGTGCAGGACCGTGTTCTGAAACTCTTTGGGTGAAATGCCGTAAGCGGTGCGGAAGGCCCGTGTGAAGTCCGCAGGGCGGGTGAAACCCCACCTCCTGGCGGTGGCGTGGATGGGCCGGGTACACAGCAGGGGGTCGGCCAGGTCACGGCGGGCGCGTTCGAGACGTTGCTGGCGGATGTATGCGGCCGCCGTGGTGTCCTGGTTTTGGAAGAGGCGGTGCAGGGAGCGGGTGGAGATGTGGTGGGCGGCAGCGATCAGGCCGGGGCTGAGCTCGGGGTCGCCCAGGTGCTGCTGGATGAAGGCCTGGACGCGCAGGAACAGGGCGTGCTGGCGGCTTTCCAGCGCGAGTGTGCTGTGATCGTCGAGGCGCTGAGCCACAGTGGCCGCGAGCAGGTCGAGGATTATGGTCGACAGGCGGCCGGTGTCGGAAGGCCGGTACTGGTGCGCCTTGGCCGTCACCTGGGTGAGGAACTGTGCGAGTAGTTCGCCGAATCCCCGGTCGCCCGGTATCCGGGTGGCGATCAGGCGGTCGACGCGATTGGGCCGGATCGGCACGAGGGTTTTCGGGACCTGAGCCACAATATGAGCCACGGCCCCGGTCTCGGATGCCGCCCATCCGTCGAATGGCCGAGAGGAGTCGTAGAGCACCAGGTCGCCGGTGCCTAGAGCCACCTCATGGCCGGAGTGGGACAGTCCCATCCTTCCGTGCACCGTCAGAGACAACTGGTAGTACTCGGGATCGTTTTGCCGGATCAGCTTCGGTGTCCGCGCGCTGGTCAGCGGCAGGTACCTCATGGACGTGATCTGCCCGGCTCCGAGGTCCAGCACCTCGGCCGCCGCTCGGAAGTCGGCTGCGTGGGCGCTGCCCAGCACGGTAGGAATCAGCGTGGCCACCGTAACATCGTGCCACCACGTGAACCGGTCGGCTGGCAGCAGGCGGTCAGTGGTGTAGCTAGTCACGGTCATTCGATCTCCCCCTGTTCAAAGTCAGCGTGGCTTCGCTCGAACGCCGGCTCCCGCTCGGTGTTGCTGGCCTTGACCTCAAGCCAGCCGCCGTCGGGGAGAGGGGTGCTATAGCGTGGCGTAGTGCCATCAGGCCCAGTTGGCTCACGGATACTCGGGGGCGGCCGCGCTCTGCGCTGCGGCGAGGGCAGCCCGCAGACGTGGCTCCCACAGCCGGGCCGGTCGCTACCGACCAGCCTGGGCGAGAGCGGCAGGCTGGGCCATGCCGCCGGGCACGTGGCTGGGGCGGTGTTGAAGGTCCGCTCAGGGCTTCCTGGCCACGCCCGTGTAGAACGATGCCTCGGCGTCCGTGACGTCGGTCAGGGGCTGGCCGGGGTCGGGCTTCCAGCGGTGCGGTACCTCCAGGCCCGGCTCGAGGAGTTCCAAGCCGTCGAAGAACCGTGCGATTTCGCCTGCGGAGCGCACCTGCGCAGGTATGCCGCCTCTGCGGTAGACGTCGGCGATTTTCTCCCACGTCTCGGGGGCGAAATCCCCTGTGCAGTGTGAGAGGACGAGGTAGCTGCCCGAGGGCAGGGCGTCGACCAGAGCTGCGACGAGGTCGTACGGCTTGAATTCGTCCGGGACGAAGTGCAGCACGGCGTTGAGCGAGAGCGCCACCGGCCGGTTCAAATCGAGGGTGGCGTGCAACTCGGTGGCGGTCAGGATGGACTCGGGCTCCCGCACATCGGCATGGATGTAGGCCGTGCGGCCCTCGGCGGTACTGCGCAGCAGCGTCCGGGCGTGGGTGAGGACGATCGGATCATTATCGGCATAGACGATCCTGGCATCCGGGGCGACGTCCTGAGCGATCTGATGGAGGTTCGGCTCGGTCGGGATGCCGGTGCCGATGTCGAGGAACTGACGGATGCCTGCTTCGGCGGCCAGCCAGCGGGTCGCGCGGTGCATGAACAGCCGGTTGACCTGCGCGCATGTCTTGATGCTGGGGAAGACGGACACGACATTGGACGCGGCCGCCCGGTCGACCTCGTAATGGTCCTTGCCGCCGAGGTAGAAGTCGTACATTCGGGCCGGGTGCGGGTTGCTGGTGTCTATGTCGGCGGCGGGAAAGCCCTGGTCGGTCACGCGGTCCTCCGGTGGTCTTTCAAATCGTGCGAGTGTGCGACCTGCTGGTAGGACAGTCCGGCCTTCCCCCGCAGGTCCTGGAGCTGCCTTTCGAGCACCATGCGTAAAGCGGTGGGGGCACCGCCCGACCGCGCGTCACTCAGGCGAGCCGCCTCTGCGATCTTCATGTCCCAAGTCTGCCATGGAAGTTGCCGGAGGTCAGGGTCCGTATTGCGGGATCTCAAAGGCCGTTGGGACTCGCGTTCCTGGGATTCGGCGTACTCGTGGGCTTTCTGGTCTGGTGGCGCCGGTTCGGCACCCGCCTGACTGACACCAGCGGGCCGGCCGACCCCGTCCGGGTTCTGATCGCCGACGACCAGGAGATGGTGCGCACCGGCTTCCGGCTGATCCTCCAGACCCAGCGCGGCATGGAGGTCGTGGGCGAGGCGGCCGACGGCGCGGAGGGCCTGGAGGCTGCGCCCCGACGTGTGCCTCGTCGACATCCGGATGCCGAAGCTCGACGGGCTGGAGGTGACCCGGTTTGGCCGGCTGCCATCCGCCACTCCCCCTCGCTCCGGTCCGCTACTTGCCATTCTTCAGTTGGCCGTAGTCGAAGCTCACCGTGTCGCCGTTCACTCCGGTCACGGAGATCGCCATCGTCTTTCGCACGCCCTTGAAGACAGCGGTGCACCGCACGGTGTCATCCATCGTCGCGCGCAGCCCGCGCGGGCAGCTCACGGACTGCGGTGCCTGGTCGCCGCTGAGGAAGTGGGCGTAGTTGGCCTTGGCCAGCTTCTCGACCTCCGCACGCGGCACCATGTGGTCCGCTCCGCTCGCGGTGGCGACCGACGCGTTGTCCAGAAAGTTCCAGGCACACACCGCGTCGGCCGCCAGAGCCTTGGCCACCGGCCCCCACAGAGTGCGGTTGAACGGATGACCATGAACGAGGACGACCGGCAGCCCGTCCCACGGCCCCTGGTCGTCGTAGTGCATCGTGGCATCGTTCAACGCTATGCGGCTCATGCCGGACACCCTAACGTCGTGATCAGCGATGGCTCCCGTTGAGCAATTGTCAGATTCCATGGAACAGTTGAGGTTGTTCATGCCGCGAGGGTTTCGGGGTTCGACGAGGTGGCCGCGTTCGAAGCGGGCTCCGGCCCGGACGAGGGCGACGAGGTGGGGTGCGTTCGCGGCCCGCCAGCGGGCTTGGGCGGACTCGAGCAGTTTGAAGACCACGGCCAGTCCGGCGGCCCGGCTGCCGGCGCCCTTGGTGACCTTCGTGCGCAGGCGCACCGTCGCGAAGGTCGACCCGAATGTCCTCGCGGACCTGCGTAGCACCAGTGGCCGTGCCCCGCACGAGGGCGACAGCGGCGGCGATTACTGCGCCAGCATCCGCGTCCAGCCCTTCCCGGCCCGTACCTGACCCCCCGGATGCGTACCGAACCGCCGCCCTGGCTGGCGTCACCGCGTCGGTCGCGCTCGCCCGGACCGCGTACGCCTTCAAGGCCGGCGCCTGGTCGCTGTCCGTCTCCCGGCACCAGATCGAGCAGTCCCCCAAGGTCCGCCGCTCCTGCCCCTGCTGCCACGGCGACGGCGGCTGGTGGACCGGCGGCCCGTTCCCGGAGATGGATGCGTGCGGCTGCTGAGCAGATCGCCGAGCTCTCCGCATCCGGCTGCTTCGACCCGCCCCCTTCCTCGACGAACCGCCGTTCTGAGCCGCCGGTCCGCGTGACTCAGCCCGCAATGCGACTCCATCAGCTGGTTCAGCAGGATCAGCATGTAGAGCGCGGAGAACACCTCCACCAGTACCTTTGGCGGGTCGACACGGGGCAGCAGCGCGTTCACCGCCGCCCGCAGATCGAGCAAAGAAGCCGGTTCGGGCTCCGGCTCCAGCGCGGCGAAGTGCAGACGGCCGTCGTCGTCGAAAACGATCTGAGCGTTGTCCGGCAGACGCAAGGCGACCTCCCGGTAGGTGCCGCGCCGGCCCCACGGCACGCACCGCGATCCGCGCCGCCCGGTCCCTGGCCCGGCAGCGAGCCTGGTCCCTGGCCTGCCGGGCCAGGCGGCCACCCTTCCGGGTTTCCGGCACGTGAACAGATCCCGGAAACGGGAATAGAGAGCTCCGGGCGCGGGGTTGATCTTGCTTATGACTGATCTGCGTAAGCTGGGCAATTCTGACCTCCAGGTTTTCCCGCTCTCCCTCGGCGGCAACGTCTTCGGCTGGACCGCGGACGAGGCGGAGTCCTTCGCCGTACTCGACGCGTATGCCGCCGCCGGCGGCAATTTCATAGACACCGCCGACGTCTACTCCGAGTGGGCACCGGGCAACAAGGGCGGTGAGTCGGAGACGATCATCGGCAGGTGGACGGCCGCCCGCGGCAACCGCTCCGACATCATCGTCGCCACCAAGGTGGGTCAACACTCGGACTACAAGGGGCTTGCCCCGGCCACCATCAAGGCTGGCGCCGAGGAGTCGCTGCGCCGGCTGGGCTCGGATTACATCGACCTCTATTACACGCACTTCGACGACCCGACCGTGCCGGTCGAGGACATCATCACCGCCCTCGACCAGCTGGTGAAGGAGGGCAAGGTCCGCGCCATCGCGGCCTCCAACATCACCGGGGAGCGGCTGGCCGCGTCGCTGGCCTTCTCGGAGAGTGAGGGATTGGCCCGGTACGTGGCACTTCAGCCCCACTACAACCTGGTCTCCCGCGACACCTATGAGGGTCCGCTCCGGGACACCGTCGCCGAGTACGGCCTCTCGGCCGTTCCTTACTGGGCACTCGCCTCCGGCTTCCTGACCGGCAAGTACCGTCCGGGCACCCCGGTGGACAGCGCGCGGGCCGAGGGCGCGGGCAAGTACCTCGAGTCCGAGCGGGGTCTCAGGGTCCTGGCCGCGCTGGACAAGATTGCCGAGGCCCACGAGGCCGAGGTCGCGAGCGTCGCGCTGGCCTGGCTGGCGGCGCAGCCGACCGTCGTCGCGCCGATCGCCTCCGCGCGGACGACCGCGCAGCTGCCCGCACTACTGGCGGGAGTGGAGCTGGATCTGACCGCCGAGGAACTGGCGGAGCTCACTGCCGCTTCCGCCTGAGGCACGCGCCTGACGCCTGGCCCGGCGTACACGCCGGGCCAGGGGCCGTGCTGCGGCCATGCCGCGTTGGAAGGCCTGCCACGATCCGCGCCGCTGGGTGAGCCCGTCGAAGCTCTCCTGCGTCGCGCCGTAGACGCTCACCACCAGCCGGTATGCCGGGTAGGCCTCGAACATCTCGAGCAACTGGCGGAGGATGGCGAGCATCTGCTTGCCCAGGGCCTGCTCGACCAGGGGCGGCTGGTGGGCGTAGTCGCCGCGGAAGACCTCGCGAGTCGCTCCACTTCGGCCTCGATGCCGCGCTGACGGCCGGCCCGCGTACGTCCTTGGTCGGAGCACAGGATCAGGCCGGGGCCACCGACGCGTCCGGCGAATGCCCAGGTGAGCGACCGGGTTCGAGTCCCATTTCGGACCCGGACGTTAAACGACAGGCTTAGCTTGGCTTTAAACCCCACCAAGAAACGATCTTGGTGGGGTTTAAAGCCAAGCTAAGCGGTAGGCGTCGTCGTCCGCGCCGACGGCCTCAGTAGTGGATGGTGCCTCGGGTACCGCCGCTCGCGACGATCGGATCGCCGTTCAGCGCGACGCTCTTCGGGCTGGCGAGGAAGGTGACCACAGCCGCGACCTCCTGCGCGGTCACCAGACGGCCGATCGACACCGTCGACCCCATCGCCCGCTCCACCTCCTCCACGCTGGTGCCTCGGGCGTCGGCCATAGCGGTGAGCACCTGCGTCGTCTGCTCGGTACGCGTCGCGCCAGGGTGTACGACCACGACGTTCACGCCTTGAGGGCCGAGTTCATCCGCGAGGTTCTTGCTCAGTGCGGCCACTGCGACGTTACGTACGGATCCGACCACCGAACCCGTCTGGCGTGCGGCAAGGCCGGCGACGTTGATGATGCGACCCCAGCCCTGAGCGGTCATGAGGGGCGCAAAGGCACGTGCCGTGCGTAGGTATCCCTGGACCTTGACATTGATCTCGCCTTCCAACGCGTCCTCGGAGAAACCTCCGGTGTTAGGGGTGGCTGCGGCATTGACGAGAATGTCGACGCCTCCGAACTGCCGGACGACCTCCCCGGCCATCGCGGCCACGGACTGGTCGTCCCCGGTGTCGGCAGGTACACCGATCACTCGGCGGCCGCTCTCCGCAGCGACCTGCTCGGCAGCCCTCGTAAGAGCGTCGTTGTCTCGCGCGACAAGTGCCACATCGGCCCCCTCGGCTGCCAATGCCCGGCCGATTGCCAGACCGATCCCCCGGCTCCCGCCAGTGACAACGGCACGCCGACCAGTCAGTTCAAGATCCACCGTGATTCCCTTTCAGCGCTCCCCGCATGATCCTCAAGCACCTGGACCCGCCCCTGTGTTCCCGCGGCCGGTCCGCACCGCTTCGGTCAGTTCGCTCCGGTAGTCCGTGTACGTGGTACGCAGGGCCGGCGCGGGCCAGTCGGCGGGCAGGAGTTCGTCGGGCAGGACGGGGTCGGTGAGCAGATGCCGGACCATGGCCGCGGCGGTGGCGAAGCGATCGGCCGGCCGCTCCACCGCCGCGAAGTGGGTGAGGAGAGCGTTGGCCGTTTCGGCCCACGTGTCGAGCGCCCACAGACTCGTGGCCAGGGCGCGCGAGGGCTGCTCGGGCCTGGCGGTGAAGCACTGGGCGAGTTCTGCGACGTGGCTGGGCCGTGGCCGCAGCAGATTGGCAGGCCGGAGCCATACTCCTTCGCGCAGTTCCGCCAGCCGAAGGCCGGACAACTCGGCGCGGAGTTCGGCTCGTTCGGCCGGCTCGCGTCCTGTCGCGGTGACGACGAGGATCTCCCAGTCGCCGTTCCACGCCCGGGTCCTGGGGTGGACGGCGTCGTCCACGCGGCGTTGACGCTGCAGCAGCCTGTCGCTGAGCCGGTAGACCGTGTCCGTACGGTGCAGGTCACCCGCCGCCACCATCCGGCTGAGCGCGGCCCGCAGTGCCGAGCCGGCGACTCCGAACGGTTCCACGGTGCGGACCAGGTCCCGTACCGGAAGCTCGGGCGGGTGGAGGCCCAGCAGCAGGCTCAGGACGACCGACCGCGCGGACAAGGGGCGCAGACCGACCTCGCCCGGCGACAGTGACGCGTTCATCCGCATGGACGGCATTGTGCCCGGCCAGGGGCACGAGCGCGCAGGCAGGTGGGGATCCGCACCACACCTCCGTATTACATGATTGCTTCAGTTGTAGAAATAGTGCAACACTGGCCGCATGGTCCCGATACTCGCACGCGAGCAGTCCGACACGCATGAGGTCACCAACCAGTCCCCGCCGCTCACCCCGTATGACGCGTCCGACGACGCGGCCCTGCTGGAGGGGCTGCGCCGCGAGGGTGCCGACTGGGCCGAAAAGGACGTCCGGCGGCTCGGCCGCCTGGCAGGCGGCGAAGAGGCCCAGCAGTGGGGCGAGCAGGCCAACCGGTACGAACCGGAACTGCGGACGCACGACCGCTACGGCAACCGGATCGACGAGGTCGACTTCCACCCGAGCTGGCATCACCTGCTGGAGGTCGCGATCGCCGAGGGCCTGGGCGCCGCGCCCTGGGCCGACGACCGCCCCGGAGCCCATGTCGCCCGCACCGCCGGCGGTCTGGTGTGGGGGCACACCGACGCCGGGCACGGCTGCCCGACGTCGATGACCTACGCGGCCGTGCCCGCCCTGCGCCGGCAGCCGGACCTCGCCGCGATCTACGAACCCCTGCTGGTCAGCCGGGTCTACGACCCGGGGCTGCGGGCGCCGACCGGCAAGCGCGGACTGCTCGCAGGCATGGGCATGACCGAGAAGCAGGGCGGCTCCGACGTCCGTACCAACGCCACCGTCGCCACGCCCACCGTCGAGCCCGGCGTGTACACCCTGCGCGGGCACAAGTGGTTCACCTCGGCGCCGATGTGCGACCTGTTCCTGGTCCTCGCACAGGCAGCCCCCTCCGGAGACAAGGGCGGCCTGTCCTGCTTCCTGGTACCGCGGATCCTGCCCGACGGCACCCGCAACACGTTCCGCATCCAGCGCCTCAAGGACAAGCTGGGCAACCGCTCCAACGCCTCTTCCGAGCCGGAGTTCGACGGCACCGTTGCCTGGCTGGTCGGCCCCGAGGGACAGGGCGTCAAGACCATCATCGAAATGGTCAACTGCACGCGCCTGGACTGCGTGATGCTCACGGCGACGCTCATGCGGAAGACCCTGGTCGAGGCGGGCCATCACGTGCAGCATCGTGCCGCCTTCGGAGCGCCGCTGATCGACCAGCCCCTCATGCGCAACGTACTGGCCGATCTCGCCCTGGAGTCCGAAGCCGCCACAACGCTCACGCTGCGGCTGGCCGGTGCGGCCGACCGCGCGATCCGCGGCGACGAGCACGAGGCGGCATTCCGCCGGATCGCGACCGCCGTCGGCAAGTACTGGGTCACCAAGCGGGGCCCGGCCTTCACCGCCGAAGCCCTCGAGTGCCTCGGCGGCAACGGGTACGTCGAGGAGTCCGGCATGCCCCGCCACTACCGCGAGGCTCCCCTGCTCTCCATCTGGGAGGGGTCGGGCAACGTCAACGCCCTCGACGTCCTGCGCGCCCTAGGACGGGCCCCCGCCACGGCCGAGGCCCTGTTCTCGGAGCTCTCCCTGGCGCGCGGCGCCGACGCCCGCCTGGACGCCGCCGTGCGCCGGCTCAAGGACCAGCTGTCCGGCCTGGCAGGCGGCGTGGAGGGCGTCCAGTCCGGAGCCCGTCGGCTCGTGGAGCTGATGGCGCTGACCCTGCAGGCCTCGCTCCTGGTCCGCCACGCGCCGCCCGCGGTCGCCGACGCCTTCTGCACGACCCGACTCGGAGGCGACTGGGGGCACGCGTTCGGCACCCTTCCCGCCTCCGCCGACCTCGACGCGATCCTCGCCCGCGCCCTACCCGCCACGGCCTGAGGACCCACGAAACGCGAATGGTGCTGGTCGAGACCCGGACGCGTTCCGCACACGTGGGCGGCCCGAGCGGGGAGCCTGGGATGAGCACGACCGTGGCGGCGGTGAGCACAAGGCCGGTAAAGACGGCGTAGAAGCCCTTGGCGCCGCGTACGCCGCGGACGGCGGCCCGCCGCCGAGGGGGCGGCGGCGGGCCGCTGCCTCACTGTGGCACACCAGGAGTAGTCAGGCTGTCGGAGACCGGGCGTCCGGAGGTGGCCGTGCCGCATCCGGCCACGGGCCAGGCACCGGCCGTACGACTCGACGCGGCGGCGCGGCAGCCCGACCGGGTCGTGTCACGCCCGCGGCCGAAGGGCTGATCAGTTCGGATTCAGGGGTGCAATGCCGGTCCCCAGGTAGAGCTCGGGTTCAAGGGACAGAACCGTGACGGGCTGGCCTGCCTTGACCGCGTGCCAGGCGATCGCCGCGGCGTGAGCCACCGGCCAGTCCACGCTCGGCCAGTCCATCGCATCCGCAGCGTGCGCCGTGGTGAACGGCACGGCTTCGGCGAACCGCAGTGTGGCGGCGTGTCGGCCCGCACCGGCCAGTCGCCGCTCGGCGGCCAGGACCGACAGCGACGGGACCAGGACGCGGCCCGTGCCGCGCGAGGCCTCGATGTACAGGCCGGTGAAGAACGCATCGGCCCGGTACAAAGCAGCCAGAGCCGTATGGTCCAGGACAGCCGTCAAGCTCATGCTGCGGCGCCGCCCTGGTGGGCGCGGATCTTCTCCCAGGCGTCCGTGCCGACCTGCTGCACCTGCTCGGTGTACTCCACCCCGAGCTCGCGAGCAGCCTCAAGAGCACGCTGCTCCCGCTCGGCATCGGTCAGCTCACGAGCGGCGAGCTCCTCCAGCAGCTCCGTAATGGTGGTGCCACGCTCTTCCGCGAGGACGCGCAGCCGGTCGCGCACCCTCTCACTGGTCTTGATGCTCGTCGGCTTGCTCATGCTGCTCATACCGGCATTCTACCGCCGGTAGAACTCTCGGCACCATCCCGCTGCGCCCGACAGCGCCCCGAAGGAGGCAGATGCTGGGGTGTCCATCACAGAGGCGCTCGCCCTGTACACCCCACGCGCCGAGGACCTGCGCGACGGACACCGCCGCCGGCAGCAGCCTGCCGACCAGCCCCTCACCCGCCGCGAGGACACCTCCTGGCCGCCGACGGTTGCCAGGCAGCCCCCGGGAACGCCCGTGCGCCCTGAATCGCGCCGTGGACCGACTTCTGCCCGCCAGGGAATTCGGCGACTTCAACACGGGCGGTCGTGTCATGGCAGTCTGGACAGGTGATCCAGGTTGCGGTGTGCGGGCCAGCGGTATGCACCGTGGCCGAGTCAGCAGCGGCCCGCGAGGTCGGCGCGCTGCTGGCGCGGGCCGGCGCGGTGGTGCTCTGCGGCGGCTACGGCGGCGTCATGGACGCCGCCGCTGAGGGGGCGTCACACGAGGGCGGCCTCGTGGTGGGGATCCTCTCCGGCACCGACCGGTCGGAGGCCTCGTCCCATCTGGCTGCCACCGTCGTCACCGGTATGGGCCAGGCCCGCAACAGCATCCTGGTTGGCTCCGCGGACGCCGTCATCGCCGTCGGCGGCTCCTGGGGAACGCTCTCGGAGATCGCCATCGCTTTGCGGCGCGGCATCGGGCCGGTGATCAGCCTCGGCGGCTGGCACATCACCGACGCGCAGAACCGGCCCGTCCCCGGGCCCGGCCTGGCACACACCCCGCAACAGGCTGTGCGGCTCGCGCTGGGTCGGTGACCGGCGCTGGGTCAGTGACCGCGTAACCCTGGACCAGGACCTCGCCAGCGTCGACGTCTTCGTACAGCGCTGAGCAGCCGCGACAACACCCGAGCTGATGCGGCCGACCGTCCCCGGGCCCCGTCCGTCGGTGAACGACGGGCAAGAGCACGAGCCGAATACCCGAGCCGCCCCGTCCTCGATCGGGCGGGGCTGCTTACGTCGCCTCAAGCACCGTAGCAACGTTGCCGAACTGAATAGCTGCGCAGGGCACGTAGAAAGTCGATCTCTCGGAAAGCGGGCCGGTATGCCTCGCATAAGTACAACTCCGAGTAGGCGCTCTGCCACAGCAGGAAGTTCGACATGCGCTGCTCTCCGCTGGTGCGGATGACGAGGTCCGGGTCAGGCTGTCCAGCCGTGTACAGGTGTCGGGTGATGTCGTCCATCGTCAGGCGCGCTGCGAGGTCTTCGACGGTGAGCCCGGCTGCCGCCTCTTCGTAGAGCAGTTCGCGCATGGCGTCGATGACCTACTGCCTTCCGCCGTACCCGATGGCGAGCGTGACTTGCGATCCGGTGGTGCAGTCACGTGTCGCCGCTTCCTTAAGCGCATGTGCCGTGGAGTCGGGCAGCGCGTCGAAAGTTCCTGCGATTCGCACCTGCCAGCGGGCATCAGGGCGAGCGAGATGAGCTGCCACCACCTGCTCGATCACCGGAAGCCACGTGGGACTCCAGGTCACGGGTGCATGACCTCAGATGGGGCGACATCGGGCAACCGTACGTTTCGCCGGCGTGTGGCGACCGCCGCGCCGGCGGACATACGGCCGGCGGGTGCGCCGGGCATGTGCGGGTGATGTTCCGGCGCCATCGGGCGACGTCCTCGTCCCCGGGGAAGCGACCCCGGCGAGCGCTTGCCGGGCGGTGAGGGGATGGTGGTACTTCGACACGTAAGGAGGCTCATCGTGGCTCCCAATCCCCTTGTTCTCGTAACCGGAGCTGGCGGCGGCGTGGGCCGCGCCGTCCTCGACCTGCTCCTGGCCCAGGACGTGCCGGTCCGCGCGATGGTGCACCGCGACGACCATCGCGCGGACGAACTGCGCGCGCTCGGCGCGGAGGTGGCGGTCGGCGACCTCACCCGGCCCGACACCGTCGCGAACGCGCTCGACGGCGCCGGGCGGATGTACTTCGGGATGAGCGTGTCTCCCGACCATCTCCTTGCGGCGACCGTGGTCGCCACGGTGGCGCGCGAGTACGGCGCACTCGACGGCCTGGTGGACATGTCGCAGATGACGGTGTCGCAGATGACCGCGACCAGCGTCGCCGAGTCGCAACATCAGCGGCTGCACTGGCTCGCGGAGCAGGTGCTGGACTGGTCGGGCCTGCCGGTGGTGCACGTACGGCCGACGATGTTCCTCGACAACCCGCTCTTCACCACACTCGCCGCGCGGTCGATCCGGGAGAGCGGCACGCTCGCCTTGCCGTTCGGTACCGGCCGCACGTCACCGGTGGCCGCGCAGGACGTGGCACGTGTGGTGGCGACAGTGCTGCGCGACCCGGCCCCGCACCTCGGGCACATCTACGAGCTGACCGGGCCGCGCACGCTCGACATGACCGGCGTGGCTGAGGAATTCTCGCGGGCGTTGGGCCGCCCGGTGGCCTATCTCGACGTCCCGCCGGACCGGTGGGCGGCCGAGGCGCTCGCTGCGGCGGGCCTGCCGCCGCACACCGAGCAGCACATCGCGACCATGGCCCGGTTGCTCCGCGAGAACCGCTATGACCGCGCGACCCACGACGTCGAGCGCGTCACCGGCGAGCCGGCGCGGACGATCGAGACTTTCGTGGCCGCGCACAAGGACTTCTATCTGGGGGTGAGTGTGCCCGGGAGGCACGGGAGGACGCACCAGGCGTAGGTGCCGCGCACGCCGCCACGCGCTCACGGCACCCAAAAATAGGCACTCCTGACGCGGCCCACACGGGCAGGATCGCCGCCCTGCACCAAGAGCTGACCGACATCTGCCCGCTTCCGGGAAGGCGCGCGCGCCTTTGTCGCCGATCACGGTGCCGGCTTCGCCGCGCACTTCGGTCCCGCGACGGCTGGTGGCCAGGCCGCGTGATCCTGACGATCGACGAGCGGTGGCTGCTGGACATCGCTCAGAACCAGCTGCCCGGCGACCCCGAGGGCGTCGACTATGGCGCCATCGAGGCCGCCCGCGCCCACCACTGCGCCGTTGTCACGGGCACCCCGGTACTGCAACCGACAGGAGCGACTACGGATTGTGCGCGGCCATCACTCGGTGAGATCGAGCTGACGCAGCATGCCGAGCTCGTCGCTGCTGCCCCAGCGCTCGACGAGTTTGCCGTCGGCGATCCGGCTGATCTGCATGCCCCGGTAACTCACCGTCTTTCCCGTTGGGCTGTGCCCCATCAGCTCACCGAGATGCGTCCCCGTGATGGTGTACGCGAACGCGACTTCGTCGTCGGTGGCCGTGACGTGCTCGACCTCGATGTGCAGATCGGGGAAGGCCTGCCTCATCGTGGCGAACATGTCTTCATAGCCCTCGGGCCCTGGAACCTGCCCCGGGGCCGGGTCGTGGTCCACGGAGTCGGGCGCCACGTATGCGTCGAGCTCGTCGAGATGGCCGCTGTTCACCGCGGATCCGAAGTTCTGCAGGATGGCGAGGTTGCTGCTGCGCGACATGGCGCGCTCCCTGACGTCGAGATCCTGGGCGCGCACATAGCCGGGCTGTGTGGTCGCCCCTTCCTTTCTTCCACGGTAGGGGTGATGGCCCGAGGTGGCGCGCCGGCCCCAGTCGATCACGGCGCCGCATCAAGCAGGGACGTTCCCCTGGTCCGGCGACGCCCGTTCCGCCTGCCACGGTGCGCAGAGCGCGGCCGCCCCTGTCAGCACGGCCGCGCCGAGGAGCCGGCCGGCGATGACGTCGGTCGGCCAGTGGACGCCCAGGTAGACGCGGGTGAAGCGAGGACGAAGACGAGCCCGAGGTCCCAGGCGGTGGCGCGCCAGGGGGCGTGGGAGTGGGGGAAGCGCAGGAGGAAGAGCCAGAGGAGGGCGCCGCAGGTGATGGCAGCGTTCATGGCGCGGCCGGAGGGGAAGGCGGCGTAGTGGGCGGTGTCGACGGGGTCGGGCCAGTCGGGGCGGGGGCGGTCGACGGCCGCCTTGGCGGCCTGCTGGAGGGCCCAGCCGAGGATGCCGCAGAGGGTGAGCCAGACGGCCTGGCGGCAGGCGCCCCGCGGGGCGAGGAAGACGATGGCGGCGAGCAGCAGCACGCGCATGGTCCAGGTTGAACTACGACCTGCTGCTGGCCACCGTGCGTGACCCATCCGCCCCCGTCGACCAGAGCCACGACTACGACCCCCGCTCTTGCGCCCTGGTCGACAGCCACGTCCACACGCTCCTCGCCGACGAGATGCTGGACCACGTGATCGTCACCAGCGACGCCGACAGCAAGACGGACACCAGGCTTCCGGGGCGTCCGGGGGACCTCAGCGGGAGGGAACCGCTCGGTGCCATGTCGTGAGGGGGACCCCGCTTCCGCTGGAGATGACCGGTGGTCCCCATTCGGGGCGGGGGGCGACCGGGGGGCCGGCGAAGGTGGTGACGCAGGTGTGCGCGCCGCGGCGGAAGGCCAGGGCGTCGTCGCGGCCGAGTTCGAGCCATTCGAAGGGGGCCGACGGGTCGAGGTCGCGGCGGGCCCGGAGCATTTCGCGGTAGAAGGCGAGTACGGATCCGGTGTCGGTTTCCTGCCGGTCGACGGCGAACCCGGCGAACCACGAAGGCTGCGGTAGCCACGCAGCGGCTGCGCCGTCGCCGGGGCCGAACCCGAAGTTCTCGGCGTCCGCCCGCCACGGCAGCGGCACCCGGCTGCCGTCGCGACCGTGCTCGGTATGGCCGGACCGCTCCCAGATCGGGTCCTGCCGCGCGTCGTCCGGCAGATCCAGCACCTCCGGCAGGCCCAGCTCCTCGCCCTGATAGAGGTAGTGCGTACCCGGGAGCGCGAGCACCAGCAGCGCCGCCGCCTTCGCCCGCGCGACCCCGAGCGCGACGTCCACTTCCCCGCGGGCCCGGGTCCGTAGCGCATTGGCATCGGCTGTGGCCGGCGGTTCCGCCCGGGTGAGCCCGTACCGCGTCACCGCCCGGTGCACATCGTGGCTGTTGAGCGTCCACGCCGGCACCCCCTCCGCCTCCTTCAGCGCCTCCAGGCACTGCGTGATGGAGGCGTGAAACGCCTTCGCCTCAAAGGGCTGTTGCAACAGGTCGAAGTTGAAGACCTGGTGCAGCTCACCGGGCCGGATGTACGCGGCCGCGTCCGCCGGCGGCAGCCACACCTCGCCGAGCAGCGTGAGCTCACGCCCGTACGAGTCCGCGATCCCACGCCACCGCCGGAAGATCTGGTGCACGCCGGGCTGATTCCACGTGTATGGGTTCTCCCCGTCCGGATTGTCGAGGTCGGGGAGGTCGGGGTGCTTGACCATGGCGTAGGCGACGTCAATGCGGAAGCCGTCCACCCCGCGCTCGAACCACAGCCTCAGCACGTCGTCGAACATCGCGCCGACCCGCGGGTCGGACCAGTCGAAGTCGGGCTGGCTGGCGTCGAAGCTGTGCAGATACCACTGCTCCGGCACGCCGTCGGGCCCGGTGAGCCGGGTCCAGGCCGGGCCGCCGAAGGTCGAGCGCCAGTTGTTGGGGGGCTGCGCGCCGTCCGGGCCGCGGCCGTCGCGGAAGATGAACACGCCCCGCTCCGGCGAGCCGGGCCTCGCCGCCACCGCCCGGCGGAACCACGGGTGGTCCGCCGAGCAGTGGTTGGGTACCAGGTCCATCAACAGCTTCAGGCCCCGCGCGTGCGCGCCGTCGCGCAGTCTCTCGAAGGCGGCCATCCCGCCGTACCGCTCGTCGACGACCGTGTAGTCGGCGACGTCGTAGCCGCCGTCCCGGTTCGGCGAGGGGTAGCAGGGGTTCAGCCACAGGCCGTCCACACCGAGCGAGGCGATGTGGTCGAGCCGCTCGGCGATCCCGTCGAGGTCGCCGATGCCGTCGCCGTCGAAGTCGGCGAACGAGCGGACGTAGAGCTGGTAGATGACGCTGTCACGCCACCAGGAGCGGGGTCCTGGCGGGGTCGGAAGCTCATACAAGGTTAGCCTGCTCCCAAAATGAGGTTGCCGAAATTGATGGCGCTGGCGTGGCCGTTGGTCCAGACGACCACCGTGTGCAGTCCCAGGGTGAGGTTCACCGGCACGCTGAGGGTGGTCCAGCTGTTCCATGCCCTGGGCGGAGAAGGTCGGTGTGGCGATCCGCCGGCCGTCGACGGCGATGATCCGAGTCGCGTCGGAGCCGCCGTTGGCGTACCGCAGGACCAGGGTGCGGTTCCCGGCGGTGGCGGCGTGGACGGTGAAAAACACCCGCATCAGCGGTTGCCGGAGACGGGGTCGATGACGACGATCTGCCAGAGGTGGGGTGCGGGCAGGGTCGCGTGGGCGTAGTCGCCGTCGTCGGTGACGGGGATGTCGACGAGGTGGGGCTGCCGGTCGGGATCGGCGACCCGCACACGTGGCAGCCCGGGTCCGGTCTTACGGATCCGCAGGGTGCCAGGACCGGGGTCGGCCGGGGTGCTTCGCGGCGCGTCCCACAGGGTGTCGTCCTGGCCCGCCAGGTTGATCAGATGGACGACGAGCCGGTCCCCGACTTGCGTGATACGCCGCCACACCCGGCCGGGCGCCACCGGATGGCCGACGGCGGTGGCCGCGTACGACACGTCGAGGTCGTCGTTGTAGCCGCCCGCGTAGGACGCGGTGACATCCGCGATGCCGGGCGCGGTGAGCAGTTCGACATGCTCGACCAGGAAGTCGTACCAGCGGTGCAGCAGCGCGGCGGTGGACGCTTCGACGACGTGATTGCGTACGTAGTAGGGGTCGACGAGGATCCGGTCAGCCTCCCCGCACAGCAGGTGGGTGGCGCCGTGCGAGTGGAGGGTCGCCATGGTCAGCGCGGTGGCCAGGTCGCTCGCGGCGGCCGGCGCGCTGTCGTAGACATGCTGGTAGGCAGCGATGACGACGGGGTTGCCCGCGGCGTCGGCGCGGGCCCGGGTGGCGATCTGGGCAAGGTGCTCCAGGCCGGTGCTGGGTTCCCAGACCTCGATGTAGACGGCGTCCTGTGGGGTGCGGGCGGTGGCCCAGGTGGGGAAGTCGTTGACGTTGTTGAACACCAGCCGCGCCGTGGGGAGTTCGCCGCGGATTCGGCCGATCATCGTGGTGAAGCCGGCCGCCATGTCGACCGGTGTGCCGTCGGGGCGGTACGCGCGCTTGGGGTAGCCGTACTGGTCGAGGTGGAAGCCGTCGAAGCCGACCCGGTCCACGGCGTCCGCCAGGTCACCGGTGAAGTGGTCCAGCCAGTCCCCGGCCGCGGGGTCGACCAGGAACAGAAAGTCGCCCAGCCCGTAGGGTTCGCCGCTCGGGGTGAGCAGCGCGTCGTGCTCCCAGCCCGGCCACTCCTTGGGGCCCACGGCGTACACAGCGGCGTACCCGAGGGCGTCGGAGCCCACGTGGTGGCATCCTTCGATCAGCGCCCGGACGGTGTCCAGCGCCACGGGCTGACCGAGCGCGTCCTGGTATGTCTGCCCACCGCCCAGCAGGTCGGCGTGGCGGTACGCCCAGTCGTAGAGCTGCACTGCGGTGAGGTGCAGCCGCCGCAGGTTGTCGGTGACGGCGCCGATGTCCCGGCCGGGCCGGTAGTCGACGACGAACCCGTATCGGAGCGCTGATCGCGGGTCCCCGGCGACCTGGACCGCGGTACGGGCCACGGTGCGGTCCGCGGTGACGAGTTCCACCCCGTACCCGCCGACGGGCAACGCCCCGAGGTCGGCGAACCCGTCACCGTCCACGGACGTTTCCGCCATCACGCGCCCGAGATGACGTACCGTCACCGTGCCGGGCCCGGCCGAGCCGCGCACCTCGACACGTACGGGTGCTCCGGGCACGTACACCGTTCGCTCGGGCAGTAGCTCTGTCATCCCTTGACCGCTCCTGACGTGAGTCCCTGCACGAAGTACCGCTGGAAGATCAGGAACACAGCGATGACCGGCAGCACCGCGATGACCGAAGCGGCGAACACCAGGTTCCACAGCGTGGAGTTCTGCCCCTGGAACAGCGAGATCGCCAGCGGTAGCGTCTGCTTGGACGGGGTGGTGATGATGGTCAGCGACCAGGCGAACTCGTCCCAGCTCGCGAGGAAGGTGAAGATCGTCGCGGTGGCCAGCGCGGGCTTGGCCAGCGGCAGGATGAGCCGCCGGTAGCGGGACCACGCGCCGGCGCCGTCCACCCGCATGGCCTGTTCCAGCTCGACCGGGATCGCCGCGAAGAAGCCGCGCAGCAGAAAGGTGTTGAGCGGCAGGGAGCCGGCCACGTAGAAGACCACCAGGCCGGTCAGCGAATCGATCAGGCCCAGGTACTTGGCCAGCACGAACTGCGGGATGATGAGCATCATCGCGGGGATCATCAGGCCGAGCAGCAGCAGCCGGTAGAGGAGCTCCCTGCCGCGGAAGCGGAACCGGGCGAATCCGTAGGCCATCATCGAGCTGAGCAGCAGGCTGAGGGTGGTGGTGCAGATGGCCACCACCAGGGAGTTGACGAAGTAGCGGGCGAAGTCGTCCGAGGCCCAGGCGGCCGAGTAGTTGGCGGTGGTCGCGGGGTGCGGGACGAACTGCGGCGGGATGCTGAGCACGTACGTCTGGCTCTTGAACGAGGTGGAGAGCATGTAGAGGAACGGCAGGACCATCACCGCGGAGCCGGCGATCAGCGCCGCGTACCGGGCGGCCGAAGCAGCCCTGATACGGGCGCGGGGCCGCCTGAGCGGATGCACCGCAGTGGTCACGCGGCCTCCTCGGGCTCATCGCGGAACACCCGCAGCTGGATCATGGACAGAACGAAGACAAGCAGCGTGAGCAGCACCGCGATGGCCGAGCCGTAGCCGAAGTCCAGGTTCTTGAAAGCCTGTTGGTACATGTATGTCAGCAGCACCTGGGTGGAGTCCGCCGGACCGCCGCCGGTGACCAGGAGCACCGAGGTGAAGACGTTGAACCCGCCGATGACGAGCATCACGGTGACGAACACGGCGGCCGGCCGCACGGCGGGCAGGGTCACCGCGCGGAACCGCCGCCAGGGCCCGGCGCCGTCCATTGCGGCGGACTCCATGAGCTCTTTGGGCACACCCTGCAACGCGGCCAGGAAGATCATCATCGACCAGCCGACGCCCTTCCACACCCCGAGCGCGGACACCACGGCCATCCCGGTCCACCGCCCGGCCAGCCACGGTGTGGGCTTGGCGGTCAGGTGGGTGACGTCGTGCAGCATCCAGTTGACCAGCCCGCTGTCGGCGAACAGGTACTGGAAGAGCAGCGAGACCACCACCCAGCTGGTGACGACCGGCAGGTAGAACAGCACTCTGAACAGGGCCCGACCCGGCGCCTTGTTGTTCAGCAGCATCGCCACCAGCAGGCCGAGCACGACCTGCGGCGGGACCGTGAGGGCCATGTAGACCGCGCTGTTGGCGGCCGCCCGCCAGAACACCGGGTCGTGGTACGCCTTGACGTAGTTGTGGAAGCCGGTGAAGTCGCTGGCTGCCCCCGCGACGACGTTCCAGTCGTAGAAGCTCATCTGGAACGCCTTGACCATCGGGTAGATGATCAGCGCGGCGAACAGCAGGAAACCGGGCGCGATGAAGGTCAAAGCGGTGCGGGCGGCGCCGCCTTGGGTGGCGCTGTTGCGCCTACGGCCGCCCTGCGGAGGACGGATACGCAGCCGGCCGCCGATCGCGGGCCGGTCCTTGGCCGGCGGGTGACCGGCCGCGCCGGTGTGCGGGGCGGCCTCGGAGTCGAGGTGGGTGGTCATGGGGCTGCCCTAGTGCGTCGCGGTGAGCAGCGGGTCGATCTCGCCGGCCGCCTTGTCGAGCGCCTGCTGGACGCTCTGCTTGCCCTGGAAGGCGGAGGTGAGCTCGTTTTGCAGGACGGTGTCGATCTGCGGGGCCTGCGGCACCGAGGGGCGGGCGCGGGCGGTGCCGAGCTGCTTGATGAAGGGCTTGAGCTCCGGTGAGGCGGCGGCCTCCTGGCCGGCGAGCGAGGTGACCACGGACATCTGGCCGGTCTTGGCCATCGCGAGCTGGAAGTCGGCGGTCTGGGTGAAACGGATGAAGGTCTCGGCGGCGTCCTGGTGCTGGGAGGCTGAGGTCATCGCGATGTCCTCGCCGCCGACGACCGAGACGGAGCCGCCGGGTCCGGCGGGGACCGGCGAGTAGCGGGGCTTGAAGCCGGGGTACTGGCCCGACCAGATGCCGATCATCCAGGGACCGTCGAGGATGTTGGCGTATGTGCCCTTGGGCAGGCCGTCGGAGGTCTGCGTGGCGCCCTTGTCCCCGGCGATGAGGCTCGGGATGGCGCCGGACTTGTAGAGGTCGGCCAACAACTGCACCCCGGCCACGCTCGCCGGACTGTTGAGGTAGCCGGTGGCCTTGGTCTGGTCAGCGTTGGTGACGGAGCCGCCCGCGGACCAGATCCACGGGTAGACGTTCCAGCCCTGCAGGCCCGAGTCGGCGAAGACCGACACCTTGGCGGCCTTCAGCTTCGACGCGGCCGCCTTGAGCTCATTGAAGGTGGCGGGCGGGGTGGTGAGCCCGGCCTTCTTCAGCGCGGCCGGACTCGATATCTGCACCCGGGTGTTGGCGTCCAGCGGCAGACCATAGTAGTGGCCGCCGAACTTGTTGGTGGCCAGGCTCCCCGGGTACGTCTTGCCGGCCAGCGACTGGAAGTCACTCATCTTCTGGTCCAGCGGCGCGAACACGCCGAGCGCACCCATCTTGGGCACCCAGCCGAGGTCGGCGCGGACCAGGTCGGGCAGCTTGCCGCCGGCCGCGGAGGTGGTGAGCTTCTGCAGCAGCGAGTCGTACGGGATGTCGATGTAACTGATCTTGATGTTCGGGTGGGCCTTCTCGAAGGCCGGGATGATCGTCTTGTTGAGGGCGTCGGTCTGCACCTTGTTGCCGCCGTTGCCGTATGTGCCCCAGAAGGTCAGGGTGGTGGCGCCGTCGGCGGCGGACGACCCGGTCGATCTTGCGTTCGACGAGCAGCCGGCCAGCAGTGCCGTGCAGACGGCGGCGGCCGTGCCAAGTGCCAGCGCACCATTGCGGTGACGTCTCATCTCGGTACTCCCCAGGGTCGTTGAGCGTGGATCGGGACGTTAGTTAGGTTGTTTTCGTTCGTCAAGCAATCTATTCGGATTGCGCTGGACGCAAACTCTGCGTGACCCCGAGGGATTTCAGGCCGGGCGCCGGCTCACAGCGGGATCTCGCTGGTCAGCGCCATCAGATACCGCAGTACGCCCTGCCGCAGCATCGCGGCCGCAGCGCCGCGCGCCCAGGTCTCGTCGGGCAGCGGGCGGACCACCAGCCGGCAGTCCGCGGCCGCCGACGAGAAGCTGCCCCGGGCCAGTTCGTCGCCGAGCGCGTCCATGAACATGTCGGAGGCGCTGATGCCCTCCCCGGACAGCACCACCAACGGAGGATTGAACAGGTTCACCAGCCCGGACAGCCCCTGGCCCAGCGCCTGCCCGGCCCTGGCGAACGCCTGCCGCGCCGCCTCGTCACCAGACTGCGCCAGCGCGAGCGCCTGCGCCAGCGACTTCGGGGGCGTACCGCCGCGCCCGCTGCCGATAGCCGACAGGATCGCCTCGTCGCTGGCGTACGTCTCCACGCAACCGTACTTGCCGCAGTGGCACGCCGGTCCCGCCGGGTCCACGATGTTGTGCCCCAACTCGCCTGCCGCGCCGCTGACTCCGTGCAGCAGCGTGCCGTCAACGACGATCGCGCCGCCGACTCCAGAGCCCACCGTGACCACCGCGAAGGACGCGGTGTCCCGCCCGGCGCCGAACCACTGCTCGGCCAGGGCGAGGGAGTTGACGTCGTTCTCGATCACCACCGGCAGATCCAGCTCGTCGGCGAGCAACTGCCGTACCGGCACATCCCGCCAGCCGAGCATCGGCGAATACCTGACGAGACCACTGCGGCCGTCGATGTGCCCGCCCAGGCCCACCCCGACGCCCACATTGGCTCCGCCTACGTCCGGGGCTCGCTGTTCCAGGTCCCGGGCCAGGTCGGCCATCGCCCCAACCACCGCCGCCGGCCGAAGATCGTGCAGCGGCACCCGGCTGGACTGCCGTATCTCCGCGTGCAGATCGACGATGACGCCGATCAACTCCCTTTCGGTGACCTTGATGCCGATCGCGTGATGCCGTCGCGGATCGATCACCAGCGGGATTAGCCGCCGCCCCGGGCCTTCGGAATAGCCTTCCTGCTCGGTGACATAGCCGTGCGCGATCATCGGTTTCACCAGCTTGGTCACGGCGGCCTGCGACATCCCGATGGCGCGGGCCGCGTCCCTCCGGGAGATAGGCCCCCGCGTGAGAATGCTGGTGAAGAGCGCAGCCAGGCTCTTCTCGCGCGGGGACCACTGCTCCGGAAGGTGCGAACGCTCCGGCGGCGGGACGGCCAGCGGTGCGACGGTGCGGTCCGGGGCATTCGGCATGGCGGAACTTCCTTGCTGGGCCGGGTCTTGTGGTGACTGCATTGGACGATTGTGCGGCGCGTTCGGGGGCGGACGCCTCGCGCTACCTCACGTTGCCGTAGAGCGCGCCGGTGGCCGAGTCGGTGAGCCGGTAGCGCAGCGCCACGTCGTCGTCGTCGGTCCAGGCCAGGGTGGCCGGGTTCTGGTGCTCCAGTGAGACCAGCAGCGGGGCGACCGTGCCGCCGGTGGTGCCCCCGCTCGCCAACACCGGACGGGGGACGGCCAGTCGACCCGCCCCGTCGCCGGATCCCACTGCGGAGCGACAGGACGTGAGGTCGGCGTCCTGCACCCACGTACCGCCCCAGAAGTTGTACTCCATGTTTTCCTCCCAGATCGAATTGCCACCGGCCGAAGCCGCCCGCCCCGATTCCACCCGCGATGAACCCGGCGGCCTTCTGCACCGCCGACCACCGCGTCCCGGCACGCGGTGTCGCCGGTCTGCGTGCCATGCCGCTCTACGCCATCAGAAACTCCGCGAGGAAAGCCTGCGCGAGGTTGATTCATTTTGTCAAGCAACTAATATCCGGACGGCAAAAGTTACGGGCTCCATGGTCCCTGGCCGCGCCAATGACTACCTGACGAAGGAGCAGCCCGGGGACCTGGACAACGGGGTCCTGTGGATCACCTCGGTGGGTAAGGGCATCGCCCGACTCGAACCGGACACGCGTGAGGGCGTTCTGGAGCCGGGTGAGCGCGTCACGCCAGGTCAGACCCGGGAAGCCGTGTGGCGCTGCGCTCCTGTTCCAGGATGCGAAAAATACCTGAAGGCGGGCATAAAGGACGGATGCGCCCTCTTGAGTCTGTACGTGGAGACATGTTCCGGCGTTCCGGCAGTGTGCACGTCGGGGTCGTTGGTCTTGCAGGATGCGCCGGCGGCACCTCTTGCGCACCGGAGGAGGCGTCGCTCGGACTCACCGGGAGTCCGCAGGTGCCGTTCTTACCCACTTTTCGATGGTTCGGTGATGACGACTTCGCGTCGGACCGCGCCAGGTCCGCGCCGATGCGACCGCCCGCAACCCCCACGGCCACCCACCGAGAGGTGGGGCACGTGAACATGTGAACGCAGCTTCATCCGAACCCAAATACCTGCCGCCCCCTGGGCGCCGTGCCACTCTCGGGCACAGCGCGGGATGTGCAGCCTTCGGTGCCAATTCTGCGCGCTCACCCGCATGTCCAACCCTGGCTCCACGGCGCGACCGACGGCAGCACCCCGGCCGGTGCGGGCCTCCTGGTGCGGCAGACAGATGACGGTCAGTCAACTCCCTTCACGCGCGGGCGGGCGGCATCCCCCGCAGCCAGACCGAGCAAACTTAGACTGATTCTAACAATAGTTTACATATATTACTTGACTTGTTCTAATCTGGGCGTAATGTCGCATTAGTCGGGTTCAACGGTCAACCGAAGGGCACCGTGCCCGGGCTCCGCGCAGGATCCGGGGCACAAGGACCCGACTCTCCGGGTCCGCTGATCACCACTCACACACCTTGGAAGGAACAACCAACATGTTCGCGAAGACCCCCAAGGTTCGCCGACTGTCCGTCGCTGCGATCGCAGCCCCCCTGCTGGCACTGGTCGGCGCCGGTGCGGCGCCGGTGCGGCGCCGGTGCTGCCGAGGCGGCCACGCCTGCGGCAGCAACCCACACCGCGTCATCCACCGTCACCACCACGTCGCTCATGCCCACCGCCTACCAGTACGGCGGTGGCGGCTACGGCCACGGCGGCTACGCCAGCTACGGGTACGGCCGCTGATCAATCGAGGCCGAGATGTGGCACCGGTCCACCGCGCTGCTGACCGACGGCCTCGACCGCTCCGGCCTTCCCTACGCGGCAGCCGAGGGCGAGGCCGCGTTCTACGGCCCCTTGTCGAAATCCACTGCGGCTCCATCGACGCGAGGGATCGAGATCAATCGGCACCCGCAGTGCCACGTCTCAACGCCGCGGGCGGTCTACGTTCAGGCCACAAGCACCAGCAGACCGTCACATGGTGCAACCAGCGTGGCGAGGACAGCACCCCTCACCGCTTAAATTCGAAGACCCTGTAACGCGACGTCGCAGCCAAGTACGGATAAAATTTCAAGCCGCCTCTCTGGATACCTTACATACCGTGGGAAACGCGCCACGACCGGCCTCCCGATGATTACTGGAAATGTCAAAGCACCAGGTCATATGCATGATCATCACGTGTCGATTTCATAAAGAATTTACACAGAATGTGGCTGAGGTCGTCACGGGTTGGAGTGGCTGTTCGCCCGTTGCCGCAGACCGGCAGACGGAACTCTGAAGTAGTGCCACCTGCGTGGAATTCATTAGCCGACGTTCCGAAAGGTAGAGGAAAAGTGAAACCTGAGATTCGCGTGAAGGAAATAGAATCTTTGGGAATTGATCCGCAGGGCATGGTACTCGGGTCACGGAAGGCCGTGTATCCATCGGGTTCGGCGGCACCTGCGCGGACTTTGATCGATATTCTGGACTATTCGGTCGCCACGTGGCCGAAGGCCATCGCCCTGGACGACGGAGAAGTCGCCCTCACCTACTGGGATCTCGGCCGTGAGGTGGCCCGGGGGGCGCAGGTACTGCGCGCCGCGGGTGTCGGAGTGGGCGACCGTGTCGGGGTCCGTATGCCGTCAGGCGGTGCGGCCCTGTACACGGCGATTCTCGCCGTCCTCACTGTGGGCGCCGCATACGTGCCGGTCGACGCGGATGACCCGGACGAACGGGCTGCGCTGGTCTGGAGTGAGGGTGAGGTGTGCGCGGTGCTCGGCGCCGGACACGAACTCACCCTCAGTCCCGTAGTCGAACCGGGTAGCCGGAAAGGCACGCCGGGCCCGCAGGACGACGCGTGGATCATCTTCACCTCCGGCTCGACCGGCAAACCTAAGGGTGTGGCGGTAAGCCACCGTTCGGCTGCGGCGTTCGTGGACGCCGAGGCGCGATTGCTCCTGCTGAACGCGCCGATCGGTCCGGGCGACCGGGTCCTGGCTGGGCTCTCGGTGGCGTTCGACGCCTCGTGCGAGGAGATGTGGCTGGCTTGGCGGAACGGCGCCTGCCTGGTGCCCGCCCCGCGCTCGCTGGTGCGAACCGGCACGGACCTCGGACCGTGGTTGCAGGACAAGCGGATCAGCGTAGTCTCCACGGTCCCCACCCTTGCCGCGCTCTGGTCCCGGGAGATGCTGGCCGAGGTCCGACTGCTGATCGTCGGTGGTGAAGCGTGCCCGCCGGAGGTGGTGCGACGCTTCGCTCACGACGGACGTGAGGTGTGGAACACCTACGGTCCGACCGAGGCGACCGTGGTTTCCTGCGCGACCCAATTGGTGGACGGTGAACCGGTCAGGATCGGCCTGCCGTTGGACGGCTGGGAGCTAGCCGTGGTCGCCCCGGACGGTGAACCGGTGAGCTGGGGTGAGACCGGCGAGCTGGTGATCGGCGGCGTCGGCCTCGGTCGTTACCTGGACCAGGTCAAGGACGCGGAGCGGTTCGCACCCCTGCCCTCGCTGGGCTGGCCGCGGGCCTACCGCAGCGGGGACATGGTGCGGGCTGATCCGCGGGGACTGTTCTTCGTCGGCCGAGCCGACAACCAGGTCAAGATCGGCGGACGGCGGGTCGAACTCGGCGAGATCGAGGCCGCGTTGCTCGACCTGCCCGGAGTGGCAGCCGCCGCGGCCATGGTTCGGCGGACCGCCGGTGGACTGGACGTTCTCGTCGGCTACGTGGCGCCGTCCGACGGCCAACCGGCACGCTTCGACCGGGTGGACGCCGCCCGGCGGCTGCGTGAGCAGTTGCCCGCCGCCCTTGTCCCGCGCCTTGCAGTGCTGGCCGAGTTCCCCACCCGAGGCTCCGGTAAGGCCGACCGCGACGCCCTACCGTGGCCGCTGCCCGCTGAGCGGACCGCAGCCGCGGCCGACGACACGGCCAGCGACCTGGCCGATGACTCGACCCCGCAGGACGAGGCCACGGCGTGGCTGCTCACGGTCTGGGGTGACCTGATGGGCAGCGAGGCCGGGTTGGACGACGACTTCTTCGGCCTCGGCGGCACGAGCCTGGCCGCTGCGCGGCTGGTGTCCTCACTACGCGAACGCTTCCCCGAGGTGTCGGTGGCAGACCTGTACCGGAATCCGACTCCAAGGGCACTGCGCTCCCGCCTGGTGGCGGTCGAGCCCACCCTCGCCCTGCAGCAGGCCGACGCTGCGGAAAACGGAACGTCGGCCGTGGCCATGAAACGCGGAAAGTCCCACGCCGGAGGACGCCGTGGTGGACCGGATGGGTCCAGACCGCCCTTCAGCCGGTACTGCTGAGCCTCACCGCACTGCGCTGGGTGCTGTCCATCGGGCTGACCGGTAACGTGCTGCAGGCCTTCGGGTTCACCTCGTGGCTACCAACGATGTCCTGGTGGCTGCTGATCCCACCGTGGCTGGTGCTGTATCTCTCCCCCACCCGTGCGGTGATCGCCGCAGCTGGAGCGCGCGTGCTGCGCGGACGGCTCAGGCCAGGTGACTACCCGCGCGGCGGCGTACGGCACCTGCGGCTGTGGGCGGCGGACCGGTTCGTGGCTGCCATCGGCCTCGGCGCGCTGACCGGCACCCCACTGGCCGCCTGGTACGCCCGCATGCTGGGCTGCAAAGTAGGCAAGGGCGTCGACCTGCGCGCGCTGCCGCCGACGACCGGGCTTGCGGAGTTCGGCGACGGCTCCTGCGTGGACCCGGAGGCGGACATCGCAGGATGGTGGATCGACGGCGGCACACTCCGGGTTGGCAAGGTGAGCATCGGCGCGGGAGCAAGCCTGGGCGCACGTGCCACGCTGCTGCCCGGCGCACAGGTCGGCGACGGCGGCGAGGTGCTGGCCGGCAGCACGGTGACGGAAGGCACCCACGTCCCCTCCGGTGAGTGCTGGGGCGGATCCCCCGCACAACCGCAGCCGTCACGCGCGAGCTGGCACACGCCACACCCCAAGCGGTCGCGCGCCTGGTCACTCGCGTACACGCTGACGCCGGGACTGCGCGGGATACTCCTCGCCGTTGCCGCCGCCCCCGCGCTGTCGGTAGAAGTAGCGCTCCCCGGCCAGAACGGCCTGGCCCTGTCCCAATTGCTGTGGTTGCCGCCGCTGGTGCTACTCGGAATGGTCAGCGAGGCGCTGTTGATCGCCCTGGCAGTCCGGCTGGTCGGGCGTTGGCTGTCGCCTGGCACCTACCCGGTTGGCAGCCCGCCGGCCTGGGCCGCGTGGTTGACCCACGATCTGATGGGACTGGCCAGAGGCGCACTGTTCCCCCTCTACGCGAGCCTGTTCACGCCCGTGTGGCTGCAGATCCTGGGTGCGCGGATCGGCCGGTCCGTCGAGGCGTCGACGGTGATCACCCTGCCAAAGCTGCTGCAGGTCGATGACCGGGCGTTCCTCGCCGACGACGTGCTGGCCGCGCCGTACCAGGCGCATGGCGGCTGGGTGCGACTGGGACACTCGCGGGTGGGTGACATGGCCTTCGTCGGTAACTCCGGCATCGTCGGTCCCGACCGTACGGTGGGCGACCGCGCACTGATCGGGGTGCTGTCCGACACGCCCACCGAGGTGCCAGAGGGTTCGTCGTGGCTGGGACGTCCGGCCATGGAACTGCGTCGCGTAGCCGAACACCACGACCCGGCTCGAACCTTCGCACCGGCCAGTTCGCTGCGCATGGCCCGCATCAGCGTGGAGCTGTGCCGAGTGGTCCCGATGCTGCTGTCCGGGCTGCTCCAACTTGCCCTGGTGTACGCGATGCTGATCGTCTGGGACCTGGCGGGGTCTGGCTGGGCGATCCTGGCCGGCGGGTTCCTGATGTGCGCTGGCGGAGTGGTCGCGGGAGTGATCACAACGGCGGCGAAGTGGATCCTGATGGGCCGCTTCGTGGCGGCACGCCACCCGCTGTGGAGCGCCTTCGTGTGGCGTAACGAGCTGTGGGACGTCTTCGTGGAGATGCTGGCCGGACCGTGGCTGGTCCAGCCCGCGATGGGGACTCCCGTGCTGAACTGGTGGCTGCGTAGCATGGGCGCGCGGATCGGCCGCGGGGTGTGGTGCGAGACGCACTGGTTCCCGGAGCCCGACCTGATCAAGGTCGCTGACGGCGCCGTGATAAACCGGGGTTGCGTTCTGCAGACGCACCTGTTCCACGACCGCGTGATGCGGCTGGAGCCGGTGGTCCTAGGGCGCGAGAGTGTCCTGGGCCCGCGCAGCATCGTGCTGCCGGGCAGCGTGGTCGGTGAGGCCGCCAGCGTCGGGGCCGGGTCGCTGGTGATGGCGGCCGAACGGGTGCCGGGACACGGCCGCTGGCAGGGCACGCCCATCACGCGGGTGGGCTGACATCAAGCAACGACGCACCACCAACGACGCACCACAGACCGGGCGTTCGGCTTCGGGTGAACGGCCGGTTTGGCGTGATGCCTGCCCCCACCAATTACCTCCTTCCTGGCCCCGCAACGGGCCATCCACTGTCCTCCCGCTCGACGCCCCGATCCGCCGCACCCAACGACTTGCAGTGCTGCCGGAATTGCGGCTCGTCGACTGCGGCCATCTCCGTTTTGACGTATCCGGGGGCGAGTGCGTTGACCCGGATGTTGTACGGGGCCCACTCAGCCGCAGCCGCGCCGACTTGGTGAGCTGTTGACATCCTCCCCCTCTTTTAAGAGGGGGAGGATGTCAATCCAGCAACAGGGGCTCGATCAACTCCCGTGGCCTTGAGCGGTATTGGATGCCGTTCGCTCGTGAGGACGACGGGAGGATCTCGCAGCGGTTCTTCGGCGCGCACACGTACCGCCGCACCGCGTTCGCGGGCGACTACACGGGCCTCGAGATCCAGCGGACGCTCATCAACCGGGCAACTCAGCTCGACATCCCGGTTCTCGACAACTTGGTGCACGACGGGGCCGTTTTCGGCGCGTACGGCTTTGATCTCACCGATGGCACGCGCTATCTCATCCACGCGGATGCGGTCATCCTCGCCGCGGGTGGGCACCACCGCAGCTGGCGGCGGACCTCCCCGCGCCGTGAGAGAACACCTGCGATTCGTTCCGCCTCGCGGTCGAGGCCGGTGCGCGGCTGCGTGATCCGCAGTTCGTGCAGTTCCACCCTCCGGGCATCATCGAGCCCGAGAACGCGGCCGGAACCCTCATCAGCGAGGCCGCACGCGGCGAGGGCGGAATCCTCCGCAACGCGTTCGGTGAGCGGTTCATGTCCCGTTACGACCCGGAGCGTACGGAGCTTTCGACACCCGATCGCGTCGCCCTCGCCTGCTACACCGAAATGAGGGAAGGCCGCGGCACACCTAACGGCGGGGTGTGGCTCGATGTCTTCCACTTGCCACGCCAGACGATCATGACCCGGCTGCCCCGCGTGTACCAGACCATGCTCGACATCCAGATGCTGGACATCACCGAGGACCCGGTCGACGTCGCAGCCACTGCTCACTACTAGATGGGCGGAGTCTGGGTGCGCCCCGAAGATCACGGACTTCTAAGGCGCGATGCGGCCATAACCTCTGGATCCTGTGCTGGACCCTGAGTCTACCTTCGATAGGCACCAAGCTGGCCCAGCGCAAAGACCGGCGGGCTCCGCGCCCCGCCTGACCGCGGCGGGGTCATCCGCCCGCGAACCGCGGGCCGGTCCGCGTCACGGTGAAGAAGAAATCGTCTCCCTATTGCCAGAGTATTTAAGTACAGAAATGGGTACCGGCCCCAATGCGAATGCGTGCGGATTCATTGCCGGTGCCCTTTCCATCCTCACTGCGCCGTCGAGGCTCCAGAGAGCCGCACCGTGGTGCGCAACGAAAGGTAACCATGAAAATCGCAGTTATCGGCGGTACCGGCCTGATCGGGTCGAAGGTCGTGAAGAAGCTGAACGAGGCGGGACACGAGGCTGTGCCGCACTCGCAGTCCACAGGTGTCGATGTGATCACCGGCAAGGGTCTGGAGGCGGCGGTGGCCGGTGCCGACGTCGTCGTCAACCTGACGAATTCCCCGACCTTCGACGAGGCCTCCCCCGCGTTCTTCCAGACCTCGATGGACAACATCCTGGCCGCCGGCGAGAAATCCGGGGTGGGGCACATCGTCGTCCTGTCGATCGTCGGCGCGGATCAGGTGCCCGAACTCGACTACTACCGGGCCAAGGTCCTCCAGGAAGACATCCTCAAGGCCGGGCCGATCCCGTACTCGATCGTCCGCGCCACCCAGTTCATGGAGTTCGTCGACGCGGTCATGTCCTTGACCACCGAGGGCGACACCATCCGCCTGCCTGCTACTGCGATCCAGCCGATCGCCGCGCAGGACGTCTCCGACGCCGTCGCCGAAGTCGCTGCCGACACCCCGCTGAACGGCACCGCCGACATCGGCGGCCCCGACGTCTTCACCCTCGACGAACTCGGCCGGGTCACCCTGAACGCGCGTTCTGACAGCCGCACTGTCGTCACCGACGACACCGCCGGCATGTTCGCCGTCGTCCGCGGCGACGCCCTCACCACCAAGGGCGACGCCCGCACCGCCCCCACCCACTACACCGACTGGCTCTCCTGAGCCAGCCTGCCCCCGCGGCCAGACCGGAGGTCCGGGCTGGTCGCGTACAGTCAATCCCCTGGTTTCGTAGAGGCCTTTGCGAGGGACTGCAGCCGGGCCACGATCTGGGCGACCCGGGCGGGGTGGCGTGGGGCCGTTCGCTTGGGTGCCGGCCGATTTGAGCTACGGCGACCGTCAAGCGTCCGTTTGGTGAGTTTGGCCCAGCGCTCGCGTGGCGCGACGACCTCCGGGAGATGGCGGCGCGCTCGACGTTCGGGCCTTGCCGACAAGGGAAAGAACTTCTGGTTCCGCGGCTGCATCCGTAGGCCGATGGACATCCTCCTGCGCCAACGACATGTACCGCCGTACGCGGCGCGCCGCCGCTTCGCGAGAAGCTTGTCAGTTCCATTGGACAGCAAAAGGAAAAGGCAAGGAGATCTCTACTCCTTGCCTCTCTTAACGTATAGCGCACTGGGGGGCTTGCGGCAAGACCCGGGGCGTGGCGCAGAATCGTCGGCCGAGGCCACAACCTGCGGAAATGGGGGCACGACGTGCGTGTGTTGTTGCCGACGTATGGGGGACGCGGTGACGTCGAACCAGGGGTGGGACTGGCGGTGCGATTGCGGGCGTTCGGGGCGGAGGTGCGGGTGTGCGCGTCGCCGGACTGGGCGGAGCGGCCGGCCGACTCGTCAGAGGGAAGGCAACCAGAGATGAGAACGTGCCCAACAAGAGGTTCGACAGAGCTTGAGGCGCCGGTGATTCGACCAACCAGTGCAGTGCGACGGAGCACGGCTGCCTCGGAGGTATCGCAATGATCGAGCAGTACGTGTTGGATCTTCAAGAGGTTGACGAGATGCAGGTTGCGGTCGTTGGCGGCAAGGGCGCGCACCTGGGCGGGCTGTCGCGGATCGAAGGCATCCGTGTGCCGGGTGGCTTTTACGTGACGACGGACGCCTTCCGGCGGATCATGGCGGAAGCGCCGTCGATCGACGATCGGCTCGATCAGTTGTCGCGCTTGAACCCGGACGACCGGGAGGCGATCCGCACGCTCAGCGCGCAGATTCGTCGGACCATCGAAGGGATTGCCATCCCGGGCGATCTCGCGGCGGCGATCACCCGCGCGCTCGCCCGGCTCGGCGAGCAAGCCGCCTACGCCGTCCGATCCAGCGCGACGGCAGAGGACCTGCCGACGGCCTCCTTTGCCGGCCAGCAGGACACGTACCTGAACGTCGTGGGGCCGACGGCGATCCTCCAGCACGTCAGCCGGTGCTGGGCCTCGCTGTTCACCGAGCGGGCCGTGACCTACCGCCAGCGGAACGGCATCGACCACCGTACGGTCCACATGGCCGTGGTCGTGCAGCAGATGGTCTTCCCGCATGCGGCCGGCATCCTGTTCACGGCCGACCCCGTCACGGGCAACCGGAAGGTCGCCACCGTGGACGCCAGCTTCGGCCTCGGCGAGGCCCTGGTCTCCGGCCTGGTGAACCCGGACGTCTTCAAGGTGCGACACGGCGAAGTCGTCGCCAAGGCGATCGCCGCCAAACAGCGTGCCGTTCACGCCCTGCCGGCTGGCGGTACGAAGGAAGTGGCGATCGACTCGCAGCGGCAGGAGCAGCCGGCGCTGACGGATGCGCAGGTCGTGCGGCTCGTGCAGCTCGGGCGGCGGATCGAAGCGCACTTCGGCCGCCCGCAGGACATCGAATGGTGCCTGGTCGATGATGGCTTCCAGATCGTTCAGAGCCGGCCGATCACCACGCTGTTCCCCATCCCCGAGACCGGCGACCAGGAGAATCACGTCTACGTCTCCGTTGGTCATGGGCAGATGATGACCGACCCCATGAAGCCCCTGGGGCTCTCCGTGTGGCAGCTGACGGCCACGGTGCCGATGCACGAGGCCGGCGGGAGGCTGTTCGTCGACGTCACCCGGCGCCTGGCCTCGCCCGCGAGCCGCGCCGGCCTCCTGGACGTCATGGGGAGAGGCGATCCGCTGATCAGGGACGCTCTGGAGACCGTCCTCGACCGCGACGATTTCGTCCCGTCGCTCCCGGACGCGGGTCCCGGCGGGCCGCCGGCCAGCGGCGCGTCCGCCCCGATCGAGACCGATCCGGCCATCGTCACCGAGCTGATCGAGCGCAGCCAGGCGTCCATCGCCGCCCTGGAGCGCGACATCCGGACGAAGACCGGACCGGCGCTGTTCGACTTCCTGCTGGAGGCCTTCGAGGAGCACAAGCGAGTCCTCAGTGATCCGCTGAACCTTCAGGCGATCATGGCGGGGATGGAGGCCACGTGGTGGCTCAACGACAAGCTGCAGGAGTGGCTGGGCGAGAAGAACGCGGCCGACACGCTCACGCTGTCCGCCCCCGACAACGTCACGTCGGAGATGGGACTGGCGCTGCTCGACGTCGCCGACGTGATCCGCCCGCAGTCGGCGGTGGTGGCGTTCCTGCAGGGCGTCGAGAACGAGGGCTTCCTGGACGAGCTGGCGAAGCTCGCGGGCGGGACCGAAGCGCGCGACGCCATCCAGGCCTACCTCGACCGGTACGGCATGCGCTGCGTCGGCGAGATCGACATCACGAGGCCACGTTGGCGCGAGCGCCCCACCACGCTCGTGCCCGTGATCCTCGACAACGTCAGGACCTTCGAGCCGGGCGCCGCCGAGCGGCGCTTCGAGCAGGGGCGGCAGAAGGCGCAGAAGAAGGAACAGGACGTGCTGTCACGCTTGCGGGCCCTGCCGGACGGGGACCGGAAAGCCGACGAGGCCAAGCGGATGATCGACCGGGTCCGCACCTTCATCGGGTACCGGGAGTACCCGAAGTACGGCATCGTCAGCCGCTACTTCGTCTACAAGCAGGCCCTGCTGGCGGAGGCCGAGCGCCTCGTGCAGGCAGGCGTGCTTCCTGAGCGGGAGGACATCTTCTACCTCACGTTCCAGGAACTCCACGACGTCGTGCGCTCGAACCCGGTGGATGACCAGCTCATCCAGCAGCGCAAGGACGCGTTCCGGTCGTACCACGCGCTCACACCGCCCCGGGTGCTCACATCGGATGGTGAGGCCGTCACCGGGGCGTACCGGCGCGACGACGTGCCGGCCGGCGCCCTGATCGGCCTCCCGGTTTCCGCCGGGACCATCGAGGGAAGGGCCCGCGTCATCCTTGACATGGCGGAGGCCGATCTCGAAGCGGGCGACATCCTGGTCACGACCTTCACGGACCCCAGTTGGTCGCCGCTGTTCGTCGGAATCGCGGGCCTGGTGACGGAGGTGGGCGGCCTGATGACCCATGGCGCAGTGATCGCCCGGGAGTACGGCTTGCCGGCCGTCGTGGGCGTGGAGCAGGCCACCCGGCTGATCCGGGACGGGCAGCGGATCCGCGTGCACGGAACCGACGGGTACGTCGAGACCCTGCCTTGACCGACCACACCGAGAAGCCCCATCCGTAGCTTCCGACTAAACAACGCCAAGCAGTTGATGACCACCCCACGACCGCCGCCCGCAACGCGCACACGACCCGTAACTGTTCTTCACCTGGGAAGTGCCTCTTCCGCTACCACGTACAGGACCCTCAGCACGTCCTATCGTTGCAGCTCAGAGGCAGCTCAGAGGCACTTTCTACTTTCTCGATCACCTACCGGACAGCGCCCCTCGTGAAAGCCCGAGGTTAGCGCTTCAGTTGGCGAGTTGAGTGTTGTGGTCGGCGAGCGAGCTGATCTCGGGCCCTACACGCAAGCTCTCGCCGCCCGAATCGACCGAGACGCCGCAGCCCAACCCACCCGGGGTCATGGCGCATGAGCACACAAGGCTCACGTGTCGGGGTGTCGTTAAGGCTCCGCGTCAGGACCGGGCGAGGACGCAGAACTCGTGGCCCTCCGGGTCGGCCAGGCACGTCCACGGGACGTCGCCCTGGCCGAGGTCGAGGTCGGTGGCGCCGAGGGCCCGCAGCCGGGCCACCTCCGCTGCTTTGTCATCACCGGGGTACGGCACCAGGTCAAGATGGACGCGGTCTGGCACGGTCTTCACGTCGGGCGTGCGGCGGAACTCGAGAGACGGGCCGACACCCTTGGCGGAGCGCAGCACCGCATGATCGTCGGTCACCTCGTGCAGGGTCCAGTCCATCGCCTCGCCCCAGAACCGGGCCATGGCCCGCGGATCCGCGCAGTCGACCACCACCCGGGCGATCGGCCCGGTGTCCCGGTAGAAACCATTCATGCTCCACACGCCCGACCGGTCGGGCGGCGGCGCGAGCGAGTGAAGGCCGACCCGCCCGCACACGGGCACTTCCCGACCCGGGAAGGCCGGCCGGGCGAAGCAGAGCCCCGCCGGCCCGCCCAACCCACCACCACGACTTCACCGCGTACGCCGCCCGCCAGGCCGTCATGTTCGCGCTGCTCAACCCCACGGCCGAGCGCGTCGAGGACCTGCGCCGACGCCTGATGGTGCTTGGGCCCGACACGCCCGCCCCCCTGCATCTGGACATCGTGGAGGCCGACGCCGATTTGGAGGCCGCGAGCGAGGCCGCCACCGCCGCACGGGATCTGACCGGCGTGGCCCGCAACCTCGCCGTCGCCGCCGCCGAGAAGCAGCTAGACCGATCCTGCGCACATGACCGGTTCGGGTGAGCCGCCCGTCGTGGGAGCTCGGGCGGCGTGATCGGGTTCGCCCGGTATTCTGCGGCGCAGATCGTGTCCTGACCCGGTTCGGCCGCGTCGTGCCCGGCGGTGTCGTCACCCTCACGGGTTAGGTGCGAAGTCACCGGCTAGATCACGCCACGCGTGTGCGCTTCCTCGATCGCGTTGAGCGTTGAGCGCAGATGCTGGAGCGTCAACTGCTCAATCGTGTCGACGTCGCCCGCGCGGTACAGCCTTACCAACTCCGCGTGTTCGCCGTTCGCCTCGGGCACCTGCTCCGGCCGGGCCGCCAGGGACAGGCTCACGTACGCCGACGCGCTGTCACGGAGGTTGGCCAGGATGCCGGCCAGCTTGCTGCCGTTGTCGGGCTCGCCGAACAGCGCGTGGAAGTCGCGGTTCAGCTCCACCCACGCTGACAGGTTGGTCTCCTTCTGCATCCGCTCCGCCAGCTCTTCCGCCTGGTCCAGCTGCGCATTCGTAACGGTCGCGGCGACGCGGCGAACCATCAGCGGCTCAAGGATGATGCGCAGTTGGTAGATCTCGCGTACTTCTGCGATGTCAAGCCGCCTGACCACTGCGCCGCGGTGCGGGTCCATGACGACGAGTCCTTCGACAGACAGGTCGCGCAGCGCCTCGCGCAGCGGTGTCGTGCTGATGTCGAGCTCCGAGGCCAGCTCCGTCTGCACCAGGCGTGTGCCGCCAGCCAGCGTGCCGTCGAGAATGGCGGTACGGAGGGTGGTCAGCGCGTATTCGTGAGCCGTACGAGCCCGTCCGGGCGCCGTCAGCTTGCCGACCCTCACCGCTGCCTCCAGGTGTGATGTGTGTCTGCGCGAGGAGATCCACGAGCATGTTCCTCGCGTGTTTCTCCGCGTGCCTCTCCGCTCAGCTTAGGTCCCACCAGCTCAGGCACCCATCCGCCCTGCGAACTGCGCCCGTACCGTTTCCTGGTCGCACCCCGCCGCCAGCAGCGCCCACAGCAGCAGGCGCGCCTTGCGCGCGTCCAGCCAGCCCGCCGGGATCGCGCCCCGCCGCAGCAGGTCCTGTTCCGAGCCGGCGAAGCCGTATGTGTCGTGGAACACCGCGCCCGCTCCGGTCCGCGTCGCGAACACCACGGGAATCCGTCCGACCGCCTTGGACACCACCGCCGCGAGGTCCTCCGAGACGTGGCCCGCGCCGAACGCGGAGAGCACGGCCCCGTCGTACCCCGCCGCCTCCGCAAGGCCCAGCAACTCGCCGTCGTCCCCGAGGCACGTCTCCAGCAGCGCCACCCGCGGACCGGTGCCGCCGCCGGTGGCGCCGGTGCCCGCGGTCGGCCGGGAGAGCGGCGCCGGGCGGCCGCGGGCCGGGCGGTTCCCGTACGCGAGCGTCCGCTCGTGCACCCGGGCCAGCGGACCGAACGGTACGGAGGTGAAGGCGCCGAGCGCGCTGCTGTCGGCCTTCCGTACCCGCGCCGCCGCGTGCACCTCGTCGTTGAGCACTACCAGCACGCCGAGCCCGCGTGAGCGCGGCTCGGCGGCGGTGAGCGTGGCGGCCAGCAGATTCGCCGGGCCGTCCGCGCTCGGGTACTGCGGGGGCCGCATCGCGCCCGCGACTATCAGCGGCTCGGGCCGGTCCCAGTACAGGTCGAGGAAGTAGCTCGTCTCCTCCAGCGTGTCGGTGCCCTGGACGAGCACCACCCCCGCGGCTCCGTCCGCGACCGCGGCACGTGCCCAGTCCAGCGCGGACAGCAGTTCGGCGAAGCCGAGCGAGGCGCCCGGCTTGGTGAACAGGGTCTCGGCGCGTATCTCCGCGACCTCCGGCAGCTCGGGCACGGAGCCCGTCAGGTCGGCGGCGGTCAGCGAGGGCGTGACGCCCCGCGCGCCGGCCGGCACGGACGTCTCTGTCCCGTCGGGGCCCGCCGTTTCGGCCGGTGCGGCGGCCGCCCTGGTCATGGTGATCGTCCCGCCCAGGGACGCGATGGCCACTAGAGGCTTCGTCATTGCTCACTCTCAGTGACTTGACAGTTGATAGTTTGCATTTTATAGGATGCCGGAATTGCTCCGTATGCTACCCGGAAACCTGATGGAGGCAACGTCGTGGTCTCAGCCGCAGACACAGACACCGAAGGCCGACGGGGCCTTCTCCACGCCGAAGGCCCCCGTCTGAGCACCACGCTTGCCCTGATCAGCCTGGCCGTGCTGGCTGCTTCGTATGTCGTCAACGCGATGGACCGGCAAGTCTTCTCGGTCCTTCTGCCAGGCATCCGCAGTGAGTTCGGCTTCAGCCTCGGCCAAGGCGGGTTGCTTTCCACGATCTTCACGCTGGGTATCGGCCTGGCCGGAGTCCCGACCGGTTACCTGCTCGACCGGATGTCCCGCAAAAGCGTCATCATCATCGGGATCGCGATCTACTCGATCTTCACGATCCTCACCACGCTGGCCGTCGGATTTCCCGACATGGTCGCCTACCGCGCCCTGTCGGGCGTCGGCGAAGCCATGCAGAACGGCGCGCTGTTCTCCGCGGTCGGCGCCTACTTCTTCGCCAACCGGGCCATGGCGCTCGGCACGCTCAACTTCGCCTACGGGCTCGGTGGGTTCATCGGTCCGCTGCTCGGCGCGCACATCGCGGCCGGCAACGGCTGGCGCACGACCTTCTGGACGTACGGCCTGATCGGCCTCGTCTTCGTCGTCATCGTGGCGCTGACGATCCGCAAGTCCTTCACCGAACGGAAGGAAACGGTGGTCAAGGCCGGGCCACGGCTGCGCGTCGACCATCTGCCGACGGCTCTGTACAACCGCAACGTGCTGCTCCTGATGCTCACCGCGATCGTCGTGGGCGTGTCGATGTACGGCTACATCGGGCTGTACCCGACCTTCCTGGAGACCAAGCTCGGCTTCGGCACCGGGCAGGCATCCCTGGCGGCCAGCATGTTCGGCCTCGGCGCGGTGCTCGGCATCCCGGCCGGCTGGCTCGGCGACAAGCTCAACCAGCGCGCCGTGATGATCGTCGCGGCGCTCGCCGGATGCGTCGTCGGCTACCTGTTGTTCAACGGGCCCACCACCGCGGGGCCGCAGTACGCGCTGTCCTTCGGGGAGGGCGCTCTCGCCAGTGGCTTCCTCTTCGTCAACATCTACTCCGCGATGCAGCGCGCGGTCAGGCCGAACCTCATCGGCCGGGTCTCCGGGCTGTTCGTCGCGTCGTTCTACCTGCCCGCCGCGTTCGCGGGCTACCTGTTCTCCGCGCTCGTCAACAGCACCGGATGGGGCGGCGCGGGCCTGTGGCAGCTGACCCTGCTGCCGCTGGTAGGGGTCGCGGCGCTGCTGTTCGTCCGGTCGGGCGCGCTCGCCCGTACGACGCAATTGGCCTCCCCGTGACGGCACGTCCGACCGCGCCGCCCCTCCACCGAAACGAACGGATCGCTTCACCATGAACACCACGACAGGCCCGCGCCGTTGGCACGAGCAGCGCTGGATCACCGACTCGGTGCTGCGCACGGACGGTCTCGAATGGGACCAGCCGCGCGTCGCGTACACCCTGCGGCCCATGGGCGTGGACGCCACTGCGGACTTCCGGGTGGCCGAGTCCCGCATCCACAAGTTCGCGGATCTCGTCCCCGTCTTCACCGAACTCGCCCAGCGGCGTGAGGGGCTGGCCGAAGAGGCGGAACGACATGGGCGAACAGTCGCCGCCCGCGAGCACTACTTCCACGCGGCGCTGCTCTACGCCACGGCCGAGTGGCCCATCTGGGAGGACTGCGAGCGCCTGACCAGCCTCGACGACCGCAAGAACGCCTGCTACAGCGCGTACGGGCGGCTCTCGGACCACCACGTCGAGCGCGTCGAGATCCCGTTCGGGGACACCTTCATTCCGGCCTGGTTCCATCTGCCGCGCGGATACGCGGGCGGCCCCGTGCACACCGTCCTGTCCTGCGGCGGCATGGACGCGCCGAAGGAACTCAACGTCAACCTGTACGGCGACAAGTTCCTCGAACGCGGCTTCGCCGTGCTCGCCTTCGACGGCCCCGGACAGGGTGAAGCGCCCATCAGGGGCAACAAGTTCACGCCCAGCGCGTGGATCGACGCCGGGGCTGCCCTGGTCGAGTGGTGCCGTGCCCGGCCCGAGGTCGACGACGAGCGGATCGTGGGCTTCGGCCTGTCCTTCGGCTCGTACTGGATGTCGCAGATCGCCGCCACCCAGCCGTCGCTGCGCGGTAGCGCGGTCGGTCTGGTCTGTCACGAACCCGGCTGCCACATGATCTTCGAGATGGCCTCGCCGTCCTTCAAGGCCCGCTACATGTGGATGTCCGGCCTCGAACACGACGAGGCGGCCTTCGACCGCATGGTCCAGGAGATCGACCTGCGGCCGCTGATCGGCGGCATGAGCGCGCCCTGGCTGGTGGTCGCGGGCGACGAGGACGAACTGTCCCCGGTCGAGCACAGCTACGCGCTCGCCGCCGCCTGCCCGACGCCCGCGCCGATGCTCGTCTACCAGCAGGGCAGGCACGCGCTGTCGCTGCCCACACCCTCCGTCGCGCTCGGGCCCAACTGGGTGACGTACACGGCGGACTGGCTGCTGGACCGAGTGACCGGCGTACCTGCCGAGGATTACGTCGACTACGTCCTGCCGACCGGGAGGACCGAACGCCGCACCCACCCGAAGGAGTCTGGACGATGACCGCCGTTCCCTACGGACGCTCCGCTGTTGTCACCATCGACCTGCACCGCGGCCACCTCGACCCGGCCGTGGCGACCATGCCGCTGCCCGCCGCCGACGCGGCCCGCGTCACCAAGGCCAACGCCGACTTCCTGGCCGGCGCCCGACGGCAGGACGTACCCGTCGTGCACGTCGTCACCTCGTACCACGCCGTCGAGGAGATCGCCTCCAACCCGTGGTGGGCCTCGGTCGCCGACACCGACGCCAGCCGGGCCAACGTCCTGCGGCACCAACTGCCCGGCAGCCCCGGCCTCACCCTGATGCCCGAGGTGTACGACCCGGAGTACGACGTGGTCGTCATCGGCAAGAAGCGGTACGACTGCTTCTCCGCCACCGACCTCGACCACGTCCTTCGCTCGAGGCGCATCGACACGCTCCTGCTGACAGGCGTCAACACCAACAGCTGCGTCCTGGCCACCACCGTCGCCGCCAACACGCGCGACTACGCGCCCGTGGTCGTCGAGGAGTGCGTGGACACCATGGACAAGGCCGCGCACGAGGCCGCGCTGCTGGTGATCCGGCAGGCATTCGGCTGGGTCGCGTCCGCGAAGGAGGTGCTCGCCGCTCTATGACCACGTCACCAAAAACCCGCCCCAAGGTCGTCGACGCGCACGCGCACGTCATCCCGCCCGTCCTCGTCGACGCCATGCGCGAAGGGCTCGCGCCCGACGGCATCCGGCTCGAGGAGCGCAGCGACGGCTCGACGTGGGTGGTGCATCGGCAGGGCTATCGCTACCCGCTGCTGGACGACTTCCACCACGTGCCCACCCGGCTCGCCACCATGGACCGGCAGGGCATCGACGCCGCCCTGCTGTCCGTGGCACCGCCCCTGTTCCTCTACTGGATCGAGCCCGCCGCGGCCGTCGAGGCCGCCCGCATGATCAACGACGCGATCGCTGCGATGGCCGCCCAGGCACCCGGCCGGTTCGCCGGACTGGCCACCCTGCCGCTCCAGGACCCGGCCGCCGCCGTCGACGAACTCCGCCGGGCGGTGCGCACGCTGGGGCTGCGGGGTGCACAGATCGGGCCGCACGCCGAGGACGTGCCGCTGGACGACGCGCGGCTGCGGCCCGTGCTCGCGGCGGCGGCCGAACTGTCCGTGCCGCTGGTGGTCCACCCGTACTACGTGGGCGCCGCGCCCGGCATGCTCGACGACTTCTACCTGACCAACCTCCAGGGCAACCCCTGGCAGACCGCGGTGTGCGCGTCCCGGCTGATCCTGTCCGGCACCCTCGACGCCCTCCCGGACCTCGACGTGGTGCTGGTGCACGGCGGCGGCCACCTGCCCTACCAGCTCGGCCGCCTCGACCATGGGCACAAGGTCAGGCCGGAGGCGAAGGGCTGCGCCGAGCCGCCCAGCCGCTACGCGCGCCGGTTCCACTACGACACGCTCACCCACAGCCCGGCCGCGACGGCCTGGTTGATCGAGCAGGTGGGCGCCGACCGGCTGGTCCTCGGCACCGACACGCCCTTCGACATGGGCGCGGACGGGCTCGGCAGCCAGCTCGCGGGGGTGGAACTGGGCGCCGACGCCCTGGCGCGGATCGCGCACACCAACATCGAACGACTCGTAGGACCCGTAGGAGACCGTGTGGACGGCGCGGGCCCCGAGAAAGGTACCCGGAATGGCTGAGACCCTGTTGCTGCGGATCGACGGAAAGGACGTCGCCGCGTCCGACGGCGCCACCTTCGCCGTCACCAACCCCGCCACCGGCGGGCACCTCTACGACGTCGCACACGCCACCCCCGGCGACGTGAACCACGCGGTCGCCGCCGCCCGTACCGCCTTCGAGGACCAGCGCTGGCGCGGCATCCGCCCGCGCGAGCGCGCCCGGGTGCTGAACCGCGCGGCCGGTCTGCTCGCCGACCGCATCGACGTGTACGCCCGCCTCGAGACCCTCCAGATCGGCCGGCCGCTGCGCGAGATGCGCGCCCAGCTCGCCCGGCTGCCCGAATGGCTGGAGTACTTCGGGGCCGTCGCGCAGACCGCGGAAGGCAGCGTGCCTGACTTCGGCGCCGGCTACCTCAACGTCGTGAACCGGGTGCCGCTCGGCGTCGCAGGGCTCATCACACCCTGGAACCACCCGCTGCTGATCACCATGAAGAAGCTGTCGGCAGCGCTCGCGGCGGGCAACTCCCTCGTCATCAAACCCAGCGAACTCGGGCCCGCCGTGCCGCTCGCGCTGGTCGATCTGCTGGAGGAGGCCGGGGTGCCGGCCGGGGTGGTCAACGTCGTCACCGGGCTGGGTGCCACCACCGGCCGCGCGCTGTCCGAACACCAGGGTCTCGCGAAGCTCGACATCACCGGCGGCACCGAGACGGGCCGCGTCGTCGCCGCCACCGCCGGCCGCTCGCTGATCCCGGTCACCGCCGAGCTCGGCGGCAAGGCGCCGGTCGTGATCTTCGACGACGTCGACCTCGAACAGGCCGTCGCGGGCGCGCTGTTCGCGTCCTTCATCGCCACCGGGCAGACCTGTGTGCAGGGCGCCCGGGTCCTCGTACAGCGGTCGGTGCACGAGCGGTTCGTGGCGCGCTTCATCGAACGCACCCAGGCACTCAGGCTCGGCGACCCGCTCGCCGTCGACACCCAGGTCGGGCCGCTGGTGTCCGAGGCACAGCGCGAGAAGGTCGCGCAGGCCGTCGCCAGGGCGGCCGGACAGGGCGCGCGCGTGCTGTGCGGCGGGCGGGTGCCGCGGGGCGCGGAGTACCGGAAGGGCTGGTTCTACGAGCCGACCGTCGTCGGGGACATCACGCCGGAGCACGAGCTGTGGTATGAGGAGGTGTTCGGCCCGCTCACCCTCGTCGTACCGTTCGACGACGAGGCCGACGCCCTGCGCAAGGCCAACGACTGCCCGTTCGGGCTCGCCGCGTCCGTGTGGACAGCCGACACGGGCCGCGCCCTGCGGGTCGCCGACGGCCTCGACGTCGGCATCACCTGGGTCAACGACCACCACCGCATCGACCCCAGCTCGCCCTGGGGCGGTTCGAAGGACAGCGGTATCGGCTCGGAGAACGGCCTCGACGCGTACCGCACGTACACCCGCCAGAAGAGCGTCGTGATCAACTCCTCCGGCACGCCGTTCGACTGGTACGCCACGACGCAAGACCTGCGCTATTCCTGACGGGCCAAGGAGGCCGAGCTATGCCGGAAACGAAACTGGATCTGCTGGTGGCGGGCGGCACGGTGGTCACGCCGCAGGGCCGCCGCAGGGCGAACATCGCGGTACGCGACGGGCAGATCGCCTACGTGGGCCCCGAGCGCCCCGCGGCCGCCGAGACGGTCGACGCGAGCGGCCTGCTGGTGCTGCCGGGCGGCGTCGACACCCACGTGCACCTGATGGACCCGGGCAGCACGGACCGGGAGGACTTCCCGACGGGCACGTCGGCGGCAGCGGCCTCCGGCGTCACAACCATCGTCGAGCACAGCCACGGCACGCCGGTCAGGACGGTCGACGACCTCCACGACAAGCGCGCCTACCTGCGGATGCGTTCGAACGTGGACTACGGACTCGCCGCCCACGCCTGGCCGGGCAGCGCGTCGGCCGTGCCCGCACTGTGGGCGGCGGGCGTGACGTTCTTCAAGCTCTTCACCTGCACCACGCACGGCGTGCCCGGCCACACCGCCGCCGCGCTCAAGGAACACCTGACCCAGACCGCGCTGTGCGGCGGCGTGAGCCTGCTGCACTGCGAGGACGAATCACTCACCGAGTCCGCCGAGGAAGTGCTCAGGGCGGAGGGCCGCACGGACGGCGGCGTGCTGGCCGACTGGCGCAACAGGGACGCCGAACTGGTCGCCGCCTCCGTCGCCGCACTCCTCGTGCGGCGCACCGCGGCGCGCGCCACCATCGCACACGTCAGCAACCCGGAGGTCGCCGCGTACGTGGCACGGGAACGCGCACAGGGCGCGCGGCTCGCGGCCGAGGGCTGCCCGCAGTACTTCCTGCTGCGTGAGGACGAAGCCCTCGACCAGGGCGCACTCCGTAAGTTCACCCCTCCCGCGCGCGCCCGCACGGACGAGGACGAACGGGAGATGTGGCAGCTGCTGCGGGAGGGCACGCTGACCCACATGTCCACCGACCACGCGCCCTCGACCCTGGAACAAAAGCGCGCGGGCGACATCTGGAACGTCCACTTCGGCCTGCCGGGCCTGGACAGCACGATGGCGCTCCTGCTGGACGCCGCGGCCCGCGGGCACCTCACGTACGAGGATGTCGCCAGGGTCTACAGCGAAGTCCCGGCGAAGACGTACGGCCTGTGGCCCCGCAAGGGCCGGCTCGCCGTGGGAGCGGACGCGGACCTGGTCATGGTCGACCCGGGCGCGGAACGGGTGCTGCGCAACGAGGACGTCCTGTCGAAGGCGGGTTGGACCCCGTTCGACGGCCGCCGGGTGAAGGGCCGCCCGGTCCGCACGTACCTGCGCGGCACGCTGGTGGCCGAGAACCACAAGCCGTTCGGGGAACGCGCGGGCGTCTTCGTACCGGGCGCGGGCGGCCGCCCGGACCATCCCTGACACCACATCACGCGCGCGGCTCACCAGACGAGCCACCACGCGCGTACCCGGCCGAAAAGCCTCCACGGGCCAGTGGCTCGCCTCCGGCGAAGACGTCCGGCGGCGAGCCCGCCCGGGTACGCGACGGCACGCTCTGATGCGCCGCCCCATAAGACGCACCGCGCGGCGCCGTTTCCGGCCCTGCAGAATCATGACCGGATGACTGCTCGACGCGGCCTCGGCACCGGCCCGGGCCGGGACGACCACCCCACGTCGGCCGACTCTTCCTGTAGGCCGCCGCCGGCTGCCGTCGTGGCCGCCGTCCGATTCGACCCGGGGCGTTCAGGGTCAGCGCTTGGTGGCGGTGAGGACGCCGATCTTGTCGATACGGTGTTCGGGGTTGTTCTGCGCGTCCCGCCAGAAGTTGCCCGCCGCGTGGTCCTCGGGCGTGAGGCAGGTGGTCACGGTGATCATCGCCCGGGCGGGGGCGGCGCCGGGAGAGCCGGGGACAGCGGCGCGCTGCGCGTTCATGGAGGCCTGCGACCGGAAGGAGGTCGTCCGGGTCGAGGTGATCGTGTACTCGTACGTCACACCGCCGGCGGTCACGAACACGGACGCGCCCGTCGGCAGCGACGGCAGCGCCCGCAGCGGTCCGCCCGCCGTGACGCGGTGCCCGGTCACGATGTAGTTGCCCACGTCGCCGGGGCCGACCCCGCCGCCAGGACCGTGCGGGCTGGCGGCCACGCCCTGGTCCTGAATCCGGGTGCCCGGCGCGTCGTCGGGACTGCCCTGGTACGGGACCACAGACAGGCCGGACACGCCGATGGCGGGTATCGACAGCGTGGCCGCCTGGACGCGGGTGACGGCCTGGGGGCGTGCCGAGGCCGGTCCGGAGGGGGCGGCGAGCGCGCCGGGCGCCGACAGCCCGACGGCGAGGGCGGCGCCGACGAGCGCCGCCGGCACGGTACGAGAGGGGAAGAACAGGCGCTGGGGCATGGCAATGTCCCTACGTCGGCCGGGCCGCACGGGGATCAGACAGGCCCGGTTGGCTCTTCCAGCGTCGCATACGGGACCGGATGTCGCAGGGCTGTGACGTGCCGGTGGGACGGGGGTCCGTCTGCTCGCCCTGGCACTCCACCGCGCCGAGCACTGACCACCTCCCGCCGGGGCCCGGTCACCCGGGCCCCGGCGGGCCCGGCTACGAGGACGTCACTGAGGAGTCCTACGGTCATGACTCGACGGTGGGGAACAGACCCGCCTGGGCATGGTGTGGGACGCGGCGTTGTCTCAGGTCGTATGAAGAAGGCGCCGGCCAGGACGGGGGACCTGGCCGGCGCCGGATTGGGGGTGCGGGTTGCCTACATGTCCCTTCCGGACGTCCACGTCAGGCGGCGACCGGGTAGGTGCCCTCGGTGCCGGAGCCGGCCGAGGGGTAGACCATGTAGCCCGCTCAGGACAGGTAGACCTTGCCGGTGGTGGTGAGCGCGGTCGGGGCGGCCGGCGTGTTGGCGGTGACCGGGACGGTCGCGGTGGCGGTGTCCGCGGCGTTGGAAGAGTTACCGGAGGTGTCCTCGGCGTACACGGTGTAGGTGTACGCGGTGCCCGCGACGGCCGTGGTGTCCGTGTACGAGGTGCTGGTCACCGGGGCGTCCCGCTTGTCAGCGGTGTCACTGCGGGCGGCCTGGGCGGCCGTGGACGGGTACTTCGGCATGACGTATCCCCTGCCAGCCGGGCCACGCCCCCGACCGGCTCGTACGACTGCCGCTGACACGACGGAACGGAGAGCTGGGAGCGCGGGCTTCGAAAGACCTTGACCCCGCGAGCGGCAGTACGCGGCCGGCCGGGCAGGACGATATCCGCGACAGCAGTACCCGCCCGAGCAACGACCCGCTGTTCCCTCGAACGAGTGCCCCGACGCGCACGACCAGAGCGCGAACGGCGGGCAAGCCTGTACAGAGCGCCTGGCCACGCAGACCGTGTACGTCGATGCCCGCCTCGATCTCACCCATCGCCGTGTCCTCGCGGCCGCCCGGACGGGGGACATCGACTACGGACTGACCGAAGAATTCCGGACGTCATCGCTCCGGAGACCGACGTCCGCTGCGGAAGCTGAAACACACAACGAGTCAAGGAGCGATCTCGCAGCCGCCGCTTGACGAGTTAGCGCCGTGAGGTGTCTACCGCACGGCCAAGTTCGTTGCGGAACAGCCGTACCACGTTGGCACCGAGCACCTTCACTATGTCCTCGGCCGGCCAACCGCGGCGGATGAGCGCCTCGGTGACCAGGGGTAGCCCCGACGGGCCCTCCAGACCGGGAAGGTAGGTGATTGGGCCGTAGGCGTCGAGCTCGCAGCAGGGCGGGGTCGTGTCGGCGAATACCTCCTGGATGAAGTCAGGGCCGAGACCGACGTGGTCGACGCCGGCGACGGCGGCCACATGCTCGAGGTGGTCGACGAGACGGTCCAGGGTGTGATCGGTCTCATGCAGGTACGGCGCGAAGAAGTTGACGCAGACCACACCGCCGAGCCGGGAGATGCCGGCGATCTGGTCATCGGTGAGATTCCGGTGGTGGTCGCGCAGCGCACGGGCGGAGGAGTGGGTGGCCAGCACCGGTCGGGTCGAGATCTCCAGAACGTGCTCGACGCCGGCCGCCCCGAGATGGCTGACGTCGAAAGTCATACCCATGCGTTCCATCTCGCCGACGGCCTCGACCCCAGCCCGGGTGAGCCGGCTGCGGGTGCCGTCTTCGGCGCTGCCATCGGCGAGGGCCGCACGGCCGAGGTGCGCGAGGGAGGCGACCCGAACCCCGAGCCGGTGCATCGTCTCCAGCAGTTCGATGTTGTCACTTACTCCCGGAGCACTTTCCAGCGCCAGGACGAGCGCGATCCGGCCGGCGGCCAGGGCTGCGTCCACCTCGGCACCGTCCCGGCACAATGCGACGGAGTCCTGGTTCTCGCCGGCCAGCCGATGGGCGGCCTCGATCATTCGCAGCGTCTGACGAAGCGCGCCCTCAGGCCGGTACTCGTCGCCGATGAACACCGGCAGCACCTGGAGATCCACACCGCCCGCTCGCAGTTGCGGCAGCCAGCGTTCACGGAAGTAGGACCCCCATCGCGGCACCGGCCGAGCGACCACGGCCATGAGCAGATCGTTGTGTGTGTCGGCGACCACGGCATCCCGGTGTAGCGCGCGCCAGTCGTCCCTGGTGTCCACGGTGACCTCACTTCCTTCGGGGATGACTCACAGGACCGGGACGGCTTCGGCGAAGTGACACGCCACCGGATGGCCCTGGCCGCGTTCGGCGAGTTCCGGCACCTCCTGCTGGCAGCGGGTCCGCTCGGAGTCGTCAAGCCGGTTGGCGAACAGCGGGCAGCGGGTCCGGAACCGGCACCCGGACGGCGGGTCCGTCGGACTCGGCATCTCCCCGCTCACGACGATTCGCCGGCGTGCCCTTTCCTTGCGGGGATCCGGGATCGGGATGGCCGAGATGAGCGCCTGTGTGTACGGGTGCGCCGGATTGGCGAACAACTCCTCGCTCTTGCCGGTCTCGACGATCCGCCCGAGGTACATGACCGCGACCCGGTCCGCGACGTGACGCACCACGGACAGGTCGTGTGCCACGAACAGGTAGGCGAGCCCGAGCCGGCGCTGTAGGTCTTCGAGCAGGTTGACCACGCCGGCCTGGATGGACACGTCGAGCGCGGACACCGGTTCGTCGAGGACGAGGAGCTTCGGTTCGAGGGCGAGAGCGCGGGCGATGCCGATGCGCTGCCGCTGCCCGCCGGAGAACTCGTGCGGGTACCGGTTGCCGTGCTCGGAGTTGAGCCCGACCGTCTGCATGAGGTCGGCGACGTACCGTGCCCGGTCGGCGGCGTGCAGCCGGTGGATGCGCAGCGGCTCGGCGATTATCTCGTGGACCGTGAGTCGGGGGTCCAGCGAGGCCATCGGGTCCTGGAATACGATCTGCATCTGCCGGCGCAGCCGCCGCAGCCGGTTAGCGGACAGTTCCGCGATGTCCTGCTCTTCGAAGACGACCTGACCCGAGGTGGCACGGCGCAACCCGAGGACGGCGCGGCTGGTGGTCGACTTTCCGCAGCCGGACTCGCCGACCAGGCCCAGCGTCTCGCCGGGGTAGATCTCGAACGAGACGTCGCACACGGCGTGCACGGTGCCCTTCGTCCGGCCCAGCAGGCCCCGGCCGCGCACCGGGAAGTGCACCACCAGGTCCCGTACCGACAAGATCGGCTTGGTGGGGCCGGTCGGCCCGGACGGCACGGCGTTCGGGATGGCCGCGTTGTGATCAAGGGCCGTCACGGGAGGTCTCCTTCGGCGGTGGGTGCGAACAGGTCGTGCGGCCGCACGTCGGCCAGCTCTTCGGAGAAGTGACAGGCGGCGCGGTGCCGCCGCGAGGTGGCGTCCGTGAGAGCGGGCTCCTCGGTTTCGCACCTGTCCCTGGCCATCGGGCACCGGGGGGTGAAGGGGCATCCGGCGGGAAGGTTGAGCAGAGACGGCGGTGAGCCGAGGATCGGCAGCAGCCGCCGCGACCTGCCGGCGTCCAGGCGTGGCACGCTGCCCAGGAGGCCCATGGTGTAGGGCATGCGCGGCCGGTAGTAGATGTCCTCCACGTCGCCGATCTCCACCGGCTTGCCCGCGTACATCACGAGGACCCGGTCGGCCTGCCCGGCGACGACACCGAGGTCGTGCGTGATGAGGACCATGGCCGCGCCGGTCTCCTGCTGCGCGGTCCGCAGCGCGTCGAGTACCTGGGACTGCACCGTCACGTCGAGCGCGGTGGTGGGCTCGTCAGCGATGATCACGTCGGGCCTGTTGGCCATGGCGATGGCGATGACGACCCGCTGCCGCACCCCGCCGGACAGCTCGTGCGGGTAGCTGTCCACCCGCTGACCCGGGTTGGGGATGCCGACGGCGTCGAGCAACTCCACCGACCGCTTACGGGCCTGTGCCTTCGACACGTTGTTGTGGGCCAGTATGGTCTCGGCCAGCTGGTAACCGATCGTGTAGACCGGGTTCAGCGAGGTCATGGGGTCCTGGAAGATCATAGCGATCTTGCTGCCGCGGAGTTTGTTGAGCCCGCTCTCCCGGAGGCCGACAAGCTCCTGTCCGCGGAACCGGATCGAGCCGGTGATCCGTGCCGACCGGGGCAGCAGACCCATGATGGCCATCGACGTCACCGACTTGCCGGACCCCGACTCGCCGACGATGCCGAGGATCTCGCGCTCTCGAAGGCGGTAGCTCACCCCGCGGACGGCCTGGACAGGCCCGTCGTCGGTGGGAAAGCTCACCGTCAGGTCCTCGACGACCAGCACGTCCGCACTCTCGTCCGCGGCCGGTGTCCCGGCGGTCAACTCAGTGGTCATGAGCGCACCCTCGTCGTGGTCGGGTCGAACGCGTCCCGCAGGCCGTCGCCGATGAAGTTGATGCTGAGGACGATGAGGATGATGAAGGCTCCCGGAAAGTAGAACAGCCAGGGCCGGGTGGACACAGCGGTCTGCGCCTGGCTCACCAGCAGGCCGAGGGAGGTGTCCGGCGGCCGCACCCCGAATCCGATGAAGGACAGGCCGGTCTCGGACAGGATCGCCGTCGCGACGAGGATGGTGACGCTCACGATGACCGGGCCCATCACATTGGGCACGAGGTGACCGAAGATGATCCGCCGGTCCCGCGCCCCGAGCGCGCGAGCAGCCTCGATGAACTCCTTCTCCCGCAGGGACAGGACCGAGCCTCGGACGACCCGGGCGACGATCGGCCAGGTGAGCGCCGCGAGAATGATCCCGATGAAGAACCAGCTGCCGGCGGACGTACCCACCTGGGATCCGAGGATGGCGGCGACCGCGATGGTCGGGAAGGTGAGGACCAGGTCCACGAACCGCATCATGAGCGTGTCGTACACACCCCGGTAGTAGCCGGCTATCGCCCCGTAGACGGTGCCGACGCAGGTCGCGGTGAGGGCCACGAACAGCGCGATCTCCAGCGACCGTTGGGTCCCTCTCATCACCATGGCCATCAGGTCGATACCGGTCGAGTCGGTGCCGAAAGGATGCCGGAGGGAAGGTGGCACCGAGATGTCCGGTGTCAGCTGGTCGTAGGAGTAGTGCCAGACCGCCCCGCCGGCGAAGGCGAACAGCACCACCGCGATGAAGACCACCAGGCTGGCAACCGCGAGCTTGTGCCGCAGGAAGCGGCGCAGGATCAGGCGGCTTTGCGAACGTGCCTCGACGGTGAACTCGCGGTCCGGGCGTGCGGGCCCTTGGGAGGGGCCTGTGGTCGGCGCCACCCGCACTGCGCGTGGCCCGTGATCCTCCTGCGGCTGAGAGCTAGGCATAGCGGATCCTCGGGTCGAGTAGGGCGTAGAGCAGGTCGGCTATCAGGTTCATCAGGATCACCGCACTACCCGCGATGAGCAGCCAGGCCAGTACCGGATAGACGTCACGGAGCTGGATGGAGGTAAGCAGGAGGTCCCCCATGCCGTGCCACTGGAACACGGTCTCGGTCACGATCGCGCCGGAGAAGAAGGCGGCGAAGTCCATCGACATCACGGTCACCATGGGCGCGAGCGCGGTGCGCAGCGCATGGCGCACCAGCACCTGCCGTCGGGGCAGGCCCTTCGCCCTGGCCAGCAGGACGTAGTCGCTGCTGAGCACTTCGAGCATGGACGCGCGGTTGAACCGGCTCCATGAGGCGAACGAGGTGATCGCCAGCACGATGGTGGGCAGGATGAGATGCCCGGCGATGTCGCCGATCTGTGCCGCCAACCCCCCGGTGGTCTCGATCGACCTGTCGCCGATCGTGTAGAAGATGGTGTGACCGGTCTGCAGGTTGATGTTCACCGCGAGTTGCTTGAGCAGGATCGCGAACCAGAAGACCGGCATCGCGAGGAACAGGAAACCCAGTCCGGTCAGGGCGTAGTCGGTCGGCGAGTACTGCTTGGCCGCGCTCACGACGCCGACGACGCCCGCGATGATGGCGGCGAGCAGGACGGCGAGCAGCACCAGCCGCATCGTCACCCCGAAGCGGATCCAGAGCTCGTGCCCGATGTTGATGTTCTGTACCGAGGGACCGAAGTCGCCGCGCGGGATTCCGCTGATCCAGTGCCAGTAGCGTTCCAGCATCGGCTGGTCCAGCCGGAGCTCGTGGGCCTGGGCGCGGAGCACGGACTCCGGCGGGGGAGGTTGTCGCGCGCGCAGGTCGGCGAGCGGGTCGCCGGACAGCGACACCATGAGGAACACCAGGAAGGTGGAGGTCAGCAGCACCGGAATCGAGATGATCAGGCGCCGAACGGCGTAGGCGAACATTGTGTGGTCTCCTTCCCACCGTCGGCGACGGGGGCGGCTTGGGGTCACCGTCGCGGTCCTGGCCCGGCCGCACCCCTGGGTGGGGATGCGGGCGGGCCGTACGGACCGCGACTCGGACGTTTCGGGGCGGGAGGCTAGCTGCCGGACTCGAGCAAGCCCCAGTCGGCGATGTTGTACGTCGGGCCGATGTAGTTGGCGTTGTTGCGGATGCCGCCGTACTTGCTGTCGTAGGCGAGCAGGCCGGGCCGCTGGTAGAGCGGCAGCGAGACGGCGTCCGAGGAGATCTGCTTGTCCGCCTTGTTGAGATCGGCCGCCACCGCCGTCGGGTCCAGGTTGGTGACTGAGTCCTTCAGCAACTTGTCCACGTTGGCGTTGCGGTAGTTGGCGATGTTATTGCTGCAGTAGGTCACGCCCTTCGGGCACGACAGGTAGACCGGAGCGTTGATCGCCGCCGGGAACGCAGAGCCGACCCAGGCGAACACGATGATGTCGTAGTCGTAGTGCGAGTCCTGGTGGACCTGGCTGGCGCCCAGATTGTCTGTCGGCTCGACGTTGACGGTGATGCCGAGCGGCTTGACGTACGAGGCGAACAGCGTGCCCTCGGTCTGGCGCAGCTGGTTGCCCGCCGTGTAGACGAAGCGCAGCGCGGGCACCGGCTTGCCGTCCGGGGCGACCAGCTTGGTGCCGATGCCGGTGTAGCCCGCGGTCTGCAGGATCTGCTTGGCCTTGGCGACGTCGGCCTTGCCGAAGCCGAGCGAGCCGACGTTGTCCTGGTAGCCCTGCTGTTGGGGCATGAAGAAGTGGTTGTTCAGCGGCTTGATGCCAGGACTGATCTGGCCGACGGTCCTGTCGATGATGCCCTGGGTGTCGACCGCGGTGAACATCGACTGGCGCAGCGCGTCGCCGGCCGGGTTCTGCCCGAGGAACGGGTTGTTCAGGTTGAACTCGAAGTGCTCCCAGAAGTAGGTGGTCCCGACCTGGTAGTTCACGCCCTGGAGCTGCTTGAGCTGGTTGAGCAGGTCTACCTGGGGCGCGGGGGCGATGGCCTGAACCTCATGGTTCTGCAGCGCCGGGACCTCCTGCGTGGTGTCGGTGATGATGCGGAAGGTCACCTGGTCCAGATTCGGGCCGCTGCCGTACCAACTGGCGTTCTTGGCCTCGATGACGGCCTGGCTGGGCTGGAACTGCTTGATGGTGAACGGCCCGCCGGACCAGGTCGGCGGCTTGTCGGCGAACCCGTGGTTGAAGCTGGTCGCCAGCCCCGCCGCGGTCTTGATGTCACCGTAGGTGGCCGCGATGTGCGACGGGAGCAGGAAGGAGAACAGCGTCTGCCAGGCCGCGAAAGGCTTCTTGAACACCACGGTCGCGGTCTTGCCGCCGTCGGATCCGCTGACAGAGGCGATCTGGTCGTAGCCGGTGGTCGACGCCACCTGGCACTTGGGGCAGTCCTTGGCGTTCTGGGTCTTCCACAGGTAGCTGAAGTCGTCCGCGCTGATCGGTGTCTTGTCCGACCAGACCGCCTTGGGGTTGATCTTGTAGACGATGGTCTGCGGGCTCGTCGACGTCTGCTTGGCGCTCAGCACCAGGTTGGTGTTGAGCTTCACGGTCTGCATGTCCGGCTGGGGAACGTAGACGCTGGGCATGACGCCCGCGACCGCTTCCATTGACTCCACCGTGCTTCCGATGGGCGTCAGCGGGTTCCAGCTGGCGACGTTCTTCTCCAGGACGTAGGTGAGGTTCCCACCTGACTTGACCGGACCGTTGTTGACCGTGTTCGCGTCGCCCTGGATCTGCTTGGCAGCACCCGTGTCAGCACCGCCGGTGCCGGCGGGGGCACCGGAGCATGCCGCCATGGCAAGGCTGAGCGCGAGCGCGCTGACCACCATGCCGAGGGCTCTTGCCGGACGTTTCCGACCTTCTCTCATCGCTTGTCCTTCGTCGATCTTCGGGCCCGGGAGGGCCTGCTGCAAACCGGGGGTTTGGGGGGAATGGATCTTTCGGGGAGGTCCGGGCGAAGCCGGAATCTCCGTGATGAGGTCAGCCGGAATCGGAACCCGTGCCGTCGGCCAGTCCGGCCCACACGCCACGGGCATGCCTGATGTGCTGGGCCATCAGGCGCTCGGCCCTGTCGACGTCACCGGCTTCGATGGCGTCCAGCAGCAGTTCGTGCTCTCGCGCGGAGTCGATCAGATCCGGCGATCCGATCATCTGCTGCAGGCCGTGCAACCGGGTCTGGTTGCGCAGGCGACCCACGATCTCCACGAGGTAGCGGTTGCCCGTCCTCGCTAGCAGGCCCAGATGCAGGTCGTGGTCATGAGCGATGAAAGCGACCATGTCTCCGCTCACCGCTTTCTGTTCGGTCTCCTTGGCCAGCGCCCGCAAATCCGACAGGTCCTGGGTCGGCCGGATGGCCGCGAGGTCCCGCACGGCCGCAACCTCAAGCATCGAGCGGATGCGGACCACCGCGTCCAGGTCGTCCTCGCTGAGGGTGCGGACCCGGAACCCGCGGTTGCGCACGACGTCAACGAGCTCTTCCTTGGCGAGGTCGAGGACCGCCTCACGCACCGGGGTCACGGAGACACCCAGCTGAGCCGCGATGCTGCCGATCGAGTGGAGCTCGCCGGCGACCAGTGCGCCGGTGATGATCCGGGCCCGAATCAGCCTGGCCGCTTCGTCTCGCAAGCTGGTCCGCGCGAGAACACCAAGCTCTCCCTGCCCGCGCTCGGCGCCATCGCCGAGCCCGCTCGCGGCCGTCACGCCTGCCCGCCGGGGCCGCGCGATTCTGTAGTTAAGGTGTGATGCATGAGGTGTAAGGTACTACTCTGTCGAGGCGCAGTACAAGGGGGAGAACGCCAGAGCAGATCGCTGAGCCTCCGTCACACCGCCCCGACCTGCTGACCGAATGTGCTCCACAGCCCGCTGACCGAACGCTGAAGGACAAGCAGCAAATGACCTCGTCAAGCGCGGAAAACGCCAAGAACGCCGCAATCAACGTGCGGCAAGAACTCAACATCCCGGTGGCCATGCGTGACAGCGTGGTGCTCGTTGCCGACCTGTACCGGCCCGACACCGACGCTCCCGTGCCGGTCATCGTCGCCCGCACGCCGTACGGCAAGAACACCGAATTCTCCTACCGCAAAGCCATGTGGTGGGCGCGGCGCGGATATGCCTTCCTCTGGATGGACGTACGGGGACGCGGCGACTCGGAGGGGGACTTCCGGCCACACCGCGACGAGCCGCTCGACGGCTACGACACCATCGAGTGGGCCGCCAAGCAGCCCTGGTGCGACGGCCAGGTCGTCACCTGGGGGCAGTCCTACCTCGGCTACGTGCAGTGGCTGACCGCGGTCGAGCAGCCGCCGAGCCTGAAGGCGATGATCGTCTACGTGCCACCGTCCGACCCCTTCGTGGAGTGGCCGACCGGCGTGCACCTGCCGATGGAGGTCTGCTGGTTCCGGCTGATAGACGGCCGTTCCTTGCAGTACGTCGAGGGGATCGACTGGGACGCGGTCTACGATCACCTGCCGCTGCTCAGCCTGGACGAGCACGCGGGGTTCCACAGCAAGCACTGGCGAGACGATCTGTCCCACTCGCCATCGGACACCGAGTACTGGGGTCCGAAGAACTACCAGCACCGGTTCGGCCAGGTCGACATCCCCACCATGCACGTCACCGGCTGGTACGACGACGTGCAGCCGGCCACGTTCATCAACTTCACCCGGATGACCAAGCAGGCGCCGACCGAGCGGACCCAGCGCGCCCAGCGGCTCGTCGTCGGGCCCTGGGACCACGGCCTCACCCGGCGGCGGGAGCGGACCCTCGGCCCCATCGACTTCGGCCCCGGCGCGGACTTCGACCTCGACGGCCACGAATTGCGCTTCCTCGACCACTTCGTCAAGGGCCTGGACAACGGCGCCCACGCCGACCCCCGTGCCCAACTGTTCATCATGGGCGAGGACCAGTGGCGCAGCGAGGACGAATGGCCGATCGCGCGCACCAAGTGGACCTCGCTCTACCTGTCCAGCGGCGGCAGCGCGAACACCCGGTTCGGTGACGGCGTCCTGACCTGGGAACAGCCGGGCACCGACGAGCCTGCCGACACCTACCGCTACGACCCCGCCGATCCGGTGCCGTACATCACCTCATCGACCTCACACCAGATCGGCGGACCCGACGACTACCGCACGATCGAAGAGCGCGCGGACGTTCTCGTCTACTCCACCCCTGTGCTGGAGACCGATGTGGAGGTGACCGGCCCGGTCCGCCTGGAGCTGTTCGCGTCCAGCGACGCGGTGGACACCGACTTCACCGCCAAGCTCGTGGACGTGCACCCCGACGGCTTCTGCCAGCGCCTGAATGACGGCATCGTGCGCGGACGATTCCGCGAAGGGCTCGACGAGGAAAGGTTCCTGCGACCCGGCGAGGTGTACAAGTTCGAGGTGCACCTGTGGAGCACCTCCCAGGTCTTCCGCGCCGGCCACCAAATCCGGCTGGAGATCTCCTCGAGCACCTTCCCGAAGTACGACCGCAACCTGAACACCGGCGGGCCGCTGGCGACCGGAGTGGAGAGCAAGGTCGCCGAGAACAGCGTCTGGCACAGCGCCGGACACCCGTCACGGCTGATCCTGCCCGTGATCCCCGCAGCCGATGTGACCGGCTGAAACAGCGATCCACCACAAGGAGAGACCCGTGCTTGAGATCAGCACCGTCGACTATCACACCGCCGGAGAGCCGTTCCGGATCGTCACCGGCGGCGCGCCCGACCTGACCGGTTCCACCGTGCTGGACCGCCGGGAGAACGCCGCGTCCGCCGAGATCGACCGAATCCGCCGGCTGCTGGTCCACGAGCCGCGCGGCCACGCCGACATGTACGGCTGCTTCGTCACCCCGCCCGACGATGACGGAGCGTCGTTCGGGGCGGTCTTCTTCCACAAGGACGGCTACTCCACCGCGTGCGGGCACGGCACCATCGCACTCGGTACCTGGGCGGTCGAGACCGGACGCGTCGACGCGCCGCCGGACGGCGAGGTGACGATACAGATCGATGTGCCGTCCGGCCGGGTCGGCGCCATCGTCCGCTTGACCGGCGGTAAGCCTCGGTCGGTAGGCTTCCGCAACGTGCCCGCCTTCGTGCACGCCCGAGGTGTGATCGTGGACACCGACGCCGGCCCCGCGACGGTCGACATCGCCTACGGCGGCGCGTTCTACGCCTCGGTCCGCGCCGACCGGCTCGGGGCAGCCGTCACCCCGGGCGACCTGCCACGCTTGATCGCATTGAGCCGCCAGATCAAATCCGCCCTCGACTCCCGCCAGGCCGCCGAACACCCCGCGGATCCCCGCCTGTCCGGCATCTACGGCGTGACGTTCTACGAGGACCTGCCCCGGCCGGCCAAGGGCGGCGCTCACCAGCGCAGCTGCACCGTGTTCGCAGACGGAGAGGTAGACAGGTCACCGTGCGGCAGCGGCACCACCGCCCGTCTCGCTCTTCTCGCCGACGAGGGCCGCCTGATCGACAGCGAACTGGTCCACGACAGTGTGGTGGGCACGAGGTTCCTCGGACGCGTTCTCGGTACGACCACCACGCTGGGCCGGGCCGGCTACTACACAGAGGTCGAGGGGAGTGCCTTCCGCACCGGTGAGCACCGGTTCATTCTCGACAGCGGGGACCCGCTTGGAGAAGGCTTCTCACTGCGATGACCCACCCACCCTACGTTGACCTGCCGACCCTTACCGGCCTCGTGTCCCTCCCCGCAGCGATCGACGCGCTGGAGAGCGCGTTGCGCGCGGGCTGGCCAGGGCAGGACCCGCTGCGCACATCGGTTCCGGTGCAGTCGGGTGAGTTCCTGCTCATGCCCAGCGAGAGCCCGCGCTACGCGGGGATCAAACTCATCACCGTCGCGCCGGGTAACCCCGCCCGGGGGCTTCCCCGCATCCAGGGCACCTACGTCCTGCATGACGCGGCCTCGCTGACCCCGCTTGCATTGTTCGACGCCGCCGCGCTCACCACGCTGCGGACACCCGCGATCTCGGCAGTCGCCACCAGGCATCTCGCCCGGCCGGACGCCACCGAGTTGGTCGTGGCCGGCACCGGACCGCAGGCGCTCGGCCACGTGCACGCCATGCGTGCCGTGCGCGACATCCAGCGTGTCGGTGTCCTTGGGCGGACCCCGGAGTCGACAGACACCTTTATCAAGACATTGGTGGAGATAGGAATATCTGCCTATCCGGCCGGCGCCGACGACGTGCCGCAGGCACACGTCCTGTGCCTGTGCACAACCGCCCGCAGCCCGGTCGTGCCTGACGACTGGATCGGCGACCGCGTGCATCTCAACGTCGTCGGCTCGCACGAGCCCACCGCACGCGAAGTGGAAACCGCGACCGTGGCACGGAGCCAAGTCGTGGTCGAGTCCCGGGATGCCGCGCTCGCCGAAGCGGGAGACCTCGTGATGGCGCTCGCGGACGGCGTGCCACCTTCAGTCATCATCGCCGACCTGGCAGAACTCGTTCGGGGCGTAACCATCGACCCCGCCCAGGTCACGCTCTTCAAGTCAGTCGGAACAGGCTGGGAGGACCTCGCGGTGGCCGCGCTTGCCTACGAGCTACTTTCCTGAGCTTGATCTTTGACCTCAATGCCGTTGACTCAGGTGTTGGGCTTGGCTGCTGTAGCTGGGACGACCTGCAGTGTTTCAGCGGGGCGTCGACGTGGCCTGGGTGGTTATGGCCGGTCGGGGTGCCAGGCGAGGAAGCGGGACATCTTCCGTTTCGCTTGGCGGGTCAGCACACGCAGGCGACGTGGCGGATTGAGTTCCTGGGCCAGTTCACGGGCGAGATTGGCCAGTTCGGCAGCGAGGTGGTGAGGGGAAAAAAGAACCGGTGAGCGTGGTGACGCTGCGGCGTGTTGCCCGCAGGGCGGCGGCGAAGGAGAGCCGGTGACGATCTAGTGCCGCATTTGCCGCATCAGGCAACGTTCGCCCTGTTGTGACGCGCCGTCCGGGTGTCGGTCCGGGCGGCGCGGACACGTCATGCTGTCCTCGTGGCAGAGCGCGTACATGTCCCGGAGATCGATGATAACGAGGGCCGACGGTACTTGTTGCCGTACACCGGGCCGACCTGCAGGTTCTGCACGGTGGAGCCGACGCATTCCTGCTTGTTCCACGGAATGTTCGCCGACTCCGTCTGATTCGGCGGGAAGACCCGCAGGGTCGGCACCATGGTGAGGTCGCACTGTGCGGCCGAGTACCCGCCCTGGCCGTTGACGGTCTGCACGTCGGCATAGGCGGGGGCATCCGGTATCAGCGTCACGATCGATGTCGCACCGGACGTACGGCTGGCCGCCTTGCCCAGCTGGATATTGTGGATTCGAGGGTGCGGGTCTCGCGAGGGTGCCTCCCGAAGAAACGGCCGTGTCGATCATGGCCGAGATCATGGCCCTCAACTGGGGCGGATCAGGACAACGACTCACCGGGGCCGAGCTGTCGATTCACCGGTAACGACCCGAGCAGTGTTCAACCTCAATTTGAATGTCGCCGCCGAAGATCGGCGCGCTGTTCGGCGGCCGCGACCTGTGACGGCTTGGGTACGGGCATGATGAGCCGCCGCGGTTCGAGGACTTCATCGTCAACCTGGTTCTCGACGAGCTCCCGTGCGACAAACTCTGTCGGCGACCGCCGAGAGCGTGACGCAAGGCGTAGGCGGACGGGACGGGTTCCGGATCGCAAAAGTGCCAGAGGTGTGATGCGGGCCCGGCCGCATTCCGGTGGGAGCTCGTCGTGCTCCTGGTCCTCTGACTTGTTGACGAGGCGCCAGATGCGTACGGCGGCAGCCGCGAACTCTTAAGGACCGGATGGCTCAGAGTAATCACAGGTCAACCACGGAGTCCTCATAGGAACGGCCGACAGTCTCTGCGTAGTTGTCCAAGCGATGAGGAGAGCCGTCATGAACGACTACGACCCGACAAGCCACTCGTCGGCTGGGTCAGCCCCGGCAACCATGGCCGTGCGAGCACGCCGGCCAAGCGTACGGCGGTTGCTGTCGAAGAAGAGGGGTGGATGGATCACGGCCGCCGGGCTGACGTGTGCGGTCGCTGGACTCACCGGTGCCGGCACGTCCGCTGCGGCGGATTTCTCGTCGTCCGCGTCGTCCCTTTCGGCCACAGCCACGTCCTCACCGACCGCAACGCCCACCGGCGGCGGGCCCGTGTCCGGGCCGGCCGCCGGGGGTGCGACCGGCATCGTCGACACCACGTCCACGTCGGGCTTCACCTTTGCGACGGCAACGGGTGTGGAGGTGACCGTCACCGAGGCGTCCTCCACGAAATACGAGAAAGGAACCCGCCGCGCCTCGGCGAGCGCCGTGAAGAACGGCGCAAGCGTCCTCGTCCTGGGGACGGTCGACAGCGCGACCATCGCGGCTACGCGGGTCATCGTGCAACCCGGGGGCGACGGCGGAGCTGCGGCTGC
>NZ_RJVR01000149.1 GCF_003999195.1 Streptomyces soli | reverse complement strand
CCATCCGGATCCGCTCCGGGTACGTCTCACCAGCTATGTGATCCTTCGGCACAAGATCGAGATCATAGACGATCTTGGACTAGCCGAGCGACGTTGCGCCGGTGCCTGCGATGTCTCGGTTGACCGTTGAAGCGGTTCTGCTCGACAGGGAAATGGGGCAGGTCAGCCGAGTGCCGGTGCCTGCAAGTGTTTTGCAAGAGGTAGACGTGACTGTTGTCTGGGCTCGTGAGGGCGCGGTCTGGCCGGAGTCGGAAGGCCGCGCTGTCTGGTTGGCCGTTTCCGGTGTGCTGACGGCCGGCAGACCGCACCAGGGGGAAAGAGGATTTGATCATGGCAGGAAAGCTCGGGCGTGCGATCGTTCTCGGCGGCAGTATCAGCGGCATACTCGCAGCTCGGGTGCTGAGCGAGTCGTACGAGAGGGTCACGATCTTTGATCGTGATGTGCTTCCGACCGATGCCGTCAATCGCAGGGGTGCCCCGCACGGTGCTCACACCCACGCGCTGCTGGCCCGGGGCCGGCAGGTGCTGGAGGAGCTTTTTCCCGGTTTCACTGCGGATGCGCCTGCCGGTCAGTGTCCGCCGCCGGTATGAGCGCCTGTCTTCGCTGCCGGAGGGCTTTCTGGCCTTCGGGGACGCCATCTGCAGCTTCAATCCGGCTTACGGTCAGGGCATGACCGTTGCGGCCGCTGAGGCCGTCGTGCTGCGGGACTGCCTCCTCAAGGGCAGCTCGCAGGATCTGGCTCAGCGTTTCTTCGCCGGGGCGGCGAAGCTGATCGATGTGCCGTGGGACATCGCGGTCGGTGCGGATCTGCGTTACCCCGAGGTGGAGGGGCCGCGCAGTGCGAAAGTCGGTTTCCTCAACGGCTATGTGGCCAGGGTCCACCAGGCCGCTGTGTCGTATCCGGCGGCAGGAGGCGTGTTCCTGGCGGTCGCCAACCTGATGGCACCGCCGACGAGGCTTTTCTCTCCCGGCATACTCTCCCGCGTCCTGTGGTCCGCTGTCCCCACGTGGCCCTCTGCCCGGCACCGGCGGGCCTCGGCCGCCTGACCCTGAGGAGCACGGTGCCTGGGGCGGCGATGTCGGGGAAGGGGGGATCGGCTTCCGGCCGGGGTCGGTATCGCCGCCCTGCCATGCCGGGTATCACCTGGTGTTCCGTCAGACAGGGCGGGTATCACGCCAGGTGGCGTCCGGGGTGTCATCTGTCCAGCGCCCAGGGAGTGCAGCACGGGCAGGGTGTCTTGTTCGACCCCGCTCCGTCCACTCGGGCAGTTGATCGCTGCCCAGGCCGCGCATCATCGCCGCTGTTGTGGTCCCATCGGGGTCACTTGTCGCTCTAGGCGGCCGCGCGTACCTCGTTAAGAAGCCGGTAGGCCTGGCGTTCGGTGATGTCCAGGTCGGCGGCGATCTGGGCGGCGGTCACTTGGCCGTTGTCGGCGGCCAGGATCTGGGTCACGCGGTCTTTGCGGGCCTGGGCGCGGGCCAGCGGCTTGTCGGTGGCGGGGTGCTCGGGCGGCCGCCGCCGGTGCGGGCGCCTGGGCGGTTGGCGTCCCAGTCGGTTGGTGACCGCTTCCAGTGCGGCGGTCGGGCAGCGGCATTCCCTTTCTTGGTGAAGGTGCCGCAGGAAGGTCCCTGCGAGTGTGATCTCTGCCTGACCTGCGCGGATTTCATCGCCGCACCTCGGTGCGCGCCACCCACGGTTGCGTGAACGTCTTTGTGTCGGATGCCGGTTGGCGGCCGACGGTGAATTCGGCTCTGACCGCAGTTGCGTGAACGATCTTGCAGTGGCGAACTGCCGGCCTCGTCCCAGGGGTCGCGGGCGCTGCCGCACAGCGCGCGGGCGTCGGCTGCCTTGCCGCGTCGCATCCGGACTGCGGCGATCACCGGCCGGGACTGGGGGGTGCAGATCGTGGCGAGCAGCGGGTGCAGGGTGCGGATGCCCTTGAACCGGCCGTGCTCGGCGCCCTGCTTGGCCCGCCCGTAGACCCGTTTATGAGTGGATTCGACGTCGATGAACGCCATCACACCGGCGCCCGGTAGCAGCGGCGTGTGTGCGGCCAGTTCGCCGAGGAACCTGCGGTGCACAGCATGGAGTTGGAGGGCGTGACCGTCGGTGAACGCGCGCAGGAATGTACCGAGCGTGGACGGGGCACGGACGCCTGCGAACATCGTCGGCATCGCACCTTGGCGCAGGACGTTCAGGTCATCGATGCTGTCCGCGCCCGCGGCCATCCCGCCCACGATGCTGGTGACCTTGGCGTCCGCCGACGCACCCGCGCCGTTGCCCGCCCCGGGCAGCTTCACCTTCCCGGCAAGCGCGAAAGGCCGCACCGCTCGGCCAGCCGCATCACCGGGATCAGCCCCGCATACGCGATCAGATTCCGGTCGTCGAACGCAGCGGAGACCGCCGCCGGGGTGTGGGTAACTTTCATCTGCCGCTTCGGCCGTTCGGTGGCGGCCTACCTCTTCGACTGCGGGTACGCGAATTGGCGTCCGGGGCGTTCTTCCGCCAAGCACATGATCCTTATCTGTCGTCATGCCGCTGGCGCGTGACCGGCCCGACGGGCCGACAGGAGGATGAGCTGCCTGGTCATGAGCCTGATCGCCTCACAGACGATCAGAGCTTCGCTGGGCTGGCCCGTCGGTTCTCAGTCTGGGTTTGGCTCGTTCGGACGTGGGGAAGATCATTCGGCTGAAGCCCCACGGTGCCTCTCGCCACGAAGGCGACCGCCATCACCGGCAACCCGCACCCCCAATTCCGGCGACGGCCAGGTTCCCCCGTCCTGGCCGGCGCCTTCTTGAGGTGAACTGGGACAATGCCGTATCCGCCGCGTCCCACACCACGCCAAGGCCCGCCTTCCGGGCACCCGCACCGGCCTTCTGCCGCCGACTGCAACGCCGGCCTCCGGCGCTGAAACACGGCCGGTGAAACGCAGCCGCGCGTTTCACACCTGACCTGCGGAACTCCCCGACGGCCACTGACAGCACGAGACCCCGGGACCGCTTGCGGCCCGGGGTCTGTCTGTGCACTACGACGACCGTCGCGGGCGTTGCATACCGACCGCTTCGGCGAAGTCCTCCGAGACGCTCTCGTACGGGACGCCGTACTTCTCCAGGATTTTCCGTACGAACCCGGGCTCGGCTCGGGGGAGGACATCGAGGATGCCGACCTCCAGCCGGGTGAGCCGATGCAGGAACTGCTCCATGTCGACGCGGCTGCCGGGCGGGGCTGTCGAGGTTAGTGTCGGTGGCCGCTGCCCTGGTGTCCCCGGGAGGTGACGTCGATGGTGTGTCCGCGGTCGTCGCGCAGGGTGGCGGTGGCGGTGTCCTTGTTCCAGATGTAGGCGCGACGGTCCTGGTAGAGGTCGTGGTGGGTGTCGCGGCCGGTTCCGGTGTGGACGCGCACCGACTCCCGGCCGGCCAGGCGCACGTGGTGGAAGCGGTAGGTGTGGTGGTCGGCGTCGGTCAGGGTCCAGCCGCTGAGGTTGACCGCGTGCCGGCCGGTGTTGGTGACGGTGACCCACTCGGCGTTCAGGCTGCGGTTGGAGCGGTTGTCCCTGCCGGGGCTGTCGTGCTGGATGGCGCCGAGCACGACGGAGGAACGCTGCTGGTGGCGGTGGTGATCGTCGTGGCCGGCGGCTGTGGCCGGCAGGGCGGCAGCCGCGACGAGCGCGCCGGAGGCCAGGGCGGTGGCGGCCAGACGGGTGATGAAACGGGACATGCGGATCCCCCTTCGTACGGGCACGGAAGCGGCCGTGCCGATGGTGCGTAAGTCCCGGCGTTGTGCCGAGGGACATCACTTTCACCGCCGCACGCCATCACATCCCGAAAGACACACTTTGCGTTACCAAAGCAGGACATGACGGAAACAGTCTCTTGTGGGTCCCACGCGTCCGGCCACACCCGACGAGTTATCACGTGGCCTGTGCACCCACCCTGGCGGCGCCCACACTTTCCCCACCCCCGCCACCCTCACCCACCCCACACGCCACCCCGCGCCACCATCCGACCGGCGCCGCTCGCGTGTAACAACGCGTCAGCCCCTCGACTGCGCCTCTGCCCTACCGCCCTGTCAGCAGCAGTAGACGCGTCTCCGGCCGACCAACTCCGTCCAGCTGGCCCGCTGGCCCGGGTCGTACACCATGGCCCACACGCGCGCGGACGGCCCGTGCGCACGCAGGCCAGCAGGGTGGCGACCGTGACCGGGACGTCGCGCAGGAAGACGGCCGCCGCCCAGTCGCCGGTGAGCGCGTGCAGGGCGCTGACGCCGTCCGGGCCGGTGCCGTCCAGCACGAACAGCAGCCGTGGGAAGACCGGGTACCGCCGCCGCCACGCCTCCAGCCGCCCCGGCAGCTCCTGGCCGGCGACCAGTTGGCGCCCCGGCGGGGGCGGGCACGTTGCGGGTGCGGGGAGCAGAGGAACAGGCCCGCGTACTGGCTGACCATCTGGGGACCATCCCCGCGGGTGCGGGGAGCAGATGACGGTTTCCATCATCCCGTCCGGAGCGGGCTACCGACGAAAGTCGGGAGAGCCCGCTCGGCACGCGGCCGGTCGTGATCGTGGCGGCGCATCTCCATCTCGCCGTAGTAGAAGTCCGCCGCGTCCGGCTCGTTCTTGCTGTCCTCGAATGCCTTGCGCAGCGCCCGGTATACCGGGGCGAGCTGCGAGGGCCCCACATATTCGGTATGCCCGGTGTCGGGGATGGCCTGGTGCCAGCCCGGAACGGCGGGGGGCTGGCGGGAGCGCCAGTGGTGTTCCTCGGCGAGGGTTCGGCGCTGGGTGAACCGCTGAGGGCGGAGCCGCCGCCATTGCGTGCGGGCCGGGACGGTGGCGAAGGCGCAGTTGCCTTCCAGGCGGATCTGGTCGAGGTGGACGGTCCCGGTGAACAGGCACCACGTCAGGTCGATGTCGGCGAGCACCAGGTGAGCGGCGTCCACCCCGCGCAGGGAAATGATTCGCACCCCGGCGCCGGCTGTGTCGGCGAGGCAATCCTCCGGGACGACGGAGCCGCGGGTTCCGCGGGAGTGGCGAAAGGGGGCTTGCTCGGCGGCGATGCTCAGGGGGTACTCGAAGACGGCGTGCGCGAAGTCGAGGTCGGCATGGCGCGGTCGCAGCGTGGCGTTTGATGCCCAGCGCGTCCGGTGACATTCCAGGCGCCGGGCCGCGATCGACAGCGTCACCGGCCCGCTGAACCTCGCCGCCGACAGGAACACCGTCTTGCCGCAGACCAGCGGCCCCAACTCGCCCGCCCGCTCGAACACAGCCGCACCGAAATCGACGTTTTCGGTGAAGGTGGCCGCGTCGAAATCGGCGGTGCCGGTGAAGGTGGCCGACCCGAAATGGGCATCATCGGTGAAGCTGGCCGACCCGAAATCGGCGTTGCCGGTGAAGGTGGCCGACGGGAACCGGGCGGTGCCGGTGAAGGTGGCCGATCCGAAATCGGCGTTGCCGGTGAAGGTGGCCGACCGGAACTGGGCCGTGCCGGTGAAGGTGGCCGACCCGAACCGGGCGTCGCCGGTGAAGGTGGCCGCGTGAAAATCGGCGGTATCGGTGAAGGTGGCCGCCCGGAATCCGGCGTTGGTGAAGGTGGCCGAGATGAAAACGGCGGCATCGGTGAAGGTGGCCAAGAGGAACCAGGCTTCGCCGGTGAAGGTGGCCGAGTAGAACCGGGCGGTGCCGGTGAAGGTGACTGACTTGAACCCGGCAGTGCCGGTGAAAGTGACCGAGTCAAAGTGGGCTTCGCGGGCGAAGGTGGCCGACTCGAACCGGGCGTTGCCGGTGAAGGTGGCCAAGTGGAACCGGGCGTTGCCGGTGAAGGTGGCCGACTCGAAGCGGGCTTCGCCGAGACGTGGGTGGTTTGTGGTGGGGTCGTTGAGGGCGTTGAGTAGTTGGTCGAGCAGTTGGTCGGTGAAGCTGGTGCCCCGGTAGTCGATGTCGTCGCCGGCGTTCAGGCTCGCGAGGTGGGTGTCGCGGTCGAGGCCGGAGAGGTGGGCCAGGCAAGAGGGATGCGGGTCGACAGAGCGTCCGGTGCAGCCGGCGCGGTCCCCGCCGGTGACGCCGTCGCCGCAGTACGGCCAGTCCGGAACGACAGACGCTGGGGTTGATGCCATACGGGTGAGGACACCGCCTGCCTACCGACGGTTGCCAGGCGGCCTCCGTAAAACGCCCCCGCGCGCCCTGAATCGCCCCATGGACCGGCCTCCGCCCGGCAGGGAATTCGGCGGCCTCAACACGGGATCACCACCCAGAACCACCCCGGCACAACGGGCGGCAGCGCTCTACGCGTGCGCGGGTGCGCGTGCGGACACGGGTCGGGGATCTTGTCCGCGGATCCCTGGGACCGGCCGCGAAAGTCCCGTGAACTTTTCTGCCCGGCGGGTCATCGGAAGTGTTGTAAGGCGTTGTCGTACGGGCCACGAGGATAGTGAACCGAGAGGGCGATGGTGGAGATGATGAACCGCGCGGACAAGACGGCCGGCCGGACGGGCAGTATCGGGCGGGCTGCTGCGGGGGGCGCGGTGCTGGTCGCGGCCGCGGTCGTGCTGACCAGCTGCGGGGGGCAGAACACCGCGGCTCCTCAGAGCGTCGGCGGGACCGCCGCTCCCGTGGTCGGTGACCGGACGGCCACCGCGACGAGGGGGAGTGACTCGACCAACGCGGTGGCCGCTCAGCCCGGGTCCTCCGTCTCTTCCACCGGGGTGTCCGGCTCCGGCGGGACGTCGAGCGTGGCGTCCGGGTCGTCGGTCCCGGCGTGTGCGACCAGCCGGCTGAAGATCTCCGCGGCGAATTTCAGCAGTGGTGCGGGCCATACCAGCTTCCAGCTCGTTTTCCAGAACACGGGTGCGGCACCTTGCACCCTGACGGGCTTCCCTGGCGTGTCCTTCGTCAAGATCCACAATATCCAGCTGGGCAAGGCGGCCAGCCGTACGTCCGGTGCGACATCGATCGTGACGCTGATACCGGATGCCCACGCCTATGCCGACGTGCAGACCGTCAACGGCCAGGGCGGGTACTCGGCCGCGCAGTGCGACCTCACGACGGTGCCGACCCTGCGGGTCTTCCCGCCGAACCAGACGGAGTCGGCGAACATTCCGTGGAACAAGCAGGAATGCGTCGGCTCCACCGTGCAGAATCTGCAGGTCGGCCCGGTGTACGGCAACAAGTAGCAGCGGCGCGCGCCGGGTGCGATCTGCCGGTTCCATATCAGCCAGGTGCTGTCAGTGACGGCGCTTCAGCTTGGAGAGACGGTCTGAGGGTTTGTGCTGCTCACGGTGGTGATCGTGGAGTGGCCGTGACCCGGTCCACTGACACGAAGTGGCACCCGCACCGTCACAGGGCGGCAGACCGAGTCGGTCTTTGCTGTAGGCGCGGCGGGCGTCGGCGGTCCACTGTCCGAGGGGGAAGTCGGCGAGCGGGGCCGGCCACCCGTCGGTGTCGGCCGGGACCTTGAACCCGAAGGGCACCTTGAGGTCGCCGACCTGGCGGGCGTACACGGCGGCGGCCTCGACGCCGCGCCGCCAGTGCTCTCGCTCGGGTTGATGACCCACAGCTGGGCCAATTTTCCCGAACTGTTCGCGGAATACGAGCGCCTTGCTGTCGACGGCGTGCTGCGCTCGAGTGACGAAGTTGGGCGTGATCGTGACGTCGGGGCCGTCTCCATCGGGTTCAGTGCAGTCGGCGCGGAAATGTCCGCCAACCGGTTGATCTCCGAGGCGGGTCGAGAATCCGTCCGCCGGGGCGGCTGGGAGGATCCGCCCATGGCATCCAGGGCGGGCGCGGAGAGTTCGACCAAGGCGGGACTCGTCCTGCTGACACTCGCGGCCGGGCAGTTCCTGATGGCGCTCGACAGCTCTGTCATGAACGTATCGATCGCGAGGGTGGCCGACGACGTCGGAACAACAGTGACCGGGATTCAGGGCGCGATCACCGCCTACACGCTCGTGATGGCGATGTTCATGATCCCCGGCGGCAAGGTCGGCGCGATTATCGGCCGTAAGCGTGCGTTCATGATCGGCTGTGGCATCTACGGCTGCGGATCCCTGACGACGGCGCTCGCCCCGAACCTGCCTGTGCTCCTTTTCGGCTGGTCGTTCCTCGAAGGCGTCGGGGCGGCGCTCATCCTGCCCGCGATCGTGGCGCTCGTCGCCGGCAACTTCGCCGTGGAACGCCGCCCCGCCGCCTACGGACTCGTCGCGGCCGCAGGAGCCGTGGCGATCGCGGTCGGGCCGCTCATCGGGGGTGTCGCAACGACGTACTTCTCCTGGCGCTGGGTCTTCGCCGGTGAGGTCCTGATCGTGTTCGGCATCCTGGTGCTCGCCCGCCGCATCGCCGACGCGCCACGCGACGAACGCCACCGCCTCGATCTCGTCGGCGCCGTGCTCTCCGCCCTCGGGCTCGGGATCTTCGTCTACGGTGTACTCCGCTCGGACGAATGGGGCTGGTTCCAGCCGAAGCCCGACGCACCCTCCTGGCTCGGGATCTCGCTGGTCGTGTGGCTGATGCTGGTGGGTCTGCTTCTGATCTGGTTTTTCCTGCGCTGGGAGGCGCGCCTGGTGGAGCAGCGCAAGGAGCCCCTCGTGGACCCCGCACTGCTGCAGAACAAGCAGCTCACCGGCGGCCTGACGATGTTCTTCTTCCAGTACCTCGTGCAGATGGGCGTGTTCTTCGTCGTACCGCTTTACCTGTCGGTCGCGCTCGGCCTGTCCGCGCTCGCGACCGGCGCCCGCATCCTGCCGCTCTCCCTGACGCTGCTGGCCGCCGCGATCCTGATCCCGCGTCTCTTCCCGAACGTCTCGCCGCGGCGCGTGGTGCGGCTCGGGATCCTTGCGTTGCTCGCTGGTGCGGTGATCCTCATGGCCGCGCTCGACGCAGACGCCGGTGCGGAAATCGTCACCGTTCCCCTACTGCTGATCGGGCTCGGCATGGGCGCGCTGGCGTCTCAGCTGGGATCGGTCACCGTGTCGGCAGTACCGGACAAGCAGAGCGCGGAGGTCGGGGGCATCCAGAACGCCGTCACCAACCTCGGCGCCTCGATCGGTACGGCTCTCGCCGGGTCGATCCTGATCGCCGCGCTGACGGCTTCGTTCCTTACCAGCGTCGAGCAGAACGAGGCGATCCCGGCCGACGTCAAGAGCCAGGCGACCATCGAACTCCAAAGCGGCGTGCCCTTCCTGTCGGACACCCAACTCAAGGACGCCCTCGACGAAGCGGGCACGAGCAAGGAAGTCACCCAGGCCGCGCTCGACGCGAACGAGGCAGCCAGGCTTGACGGTCTGCGCGCCGCACTCGCCATCCTCGCTCTCACCGCCCTCCTCGCGATGTTCTTCACCCATCGGATCCCGACCACCCAGCCCCACTCGACGCAACCGTAGCGCCGGGCAATCGGCGTTAGGAATGGTGCACTCGCCCTCGTGTTGTGGAGCCACCTCACACCGGCCTCTGTCGCCCTCGTCCTGGGAATCGTCGTCCTGCTCCCGGCCCTGCTGGGCCTCGACGCCTGCGGCGGCCTCAGTCCCACGGACACCGCGGGGGGCCTACGCCGCGGTTGGCTCCCCCTCGCGCAGTCCCGGCGACGCTGCGGCTGACCTCTCGTACCAACGGCCGTACGCTCTGTGCCGCACCCGGGCGAGACCGCCCGGAATCGAAACGGCTGCGCACTGCCGGCCGAAGGTGCGCGCACCACCGCACCGGAGATGCGCACCAGGTGCGCACCGCATGCGCGCGCACTCCGCTCGGGTGTGCACTGCCCGGCGATCGGTGCGGCCAGTACGCGCGGTGATCGGCGGTCCCGGTGGTGACCCTCGCGCCGTCGTGGATCGGGTCGTACAACGGACGCGGGCCGCGTGGAGGAGCCAACTCGGCCACGGCAGGGTGATTTTGCGTTCCGGGCACTGGGACAACGCTGGGGCCTGGCAGCGCCATACGGCGTCCTCCGATCTGCGGCGCGTGATCGGGATCGCGCTCCGCCGGAGCACGGAATCCGAGCTCGTCGAGCTGCTGACCAGCAACGTCGCGGAAGCCGATGATCTTGGCCGTTTTGCCGCGTGGCGGCTGTGGTGGCTGGTCAACTCCCGCCGGAACGCCGACGGCTACGGACGGGCCCGGCTTGACGCGGGCGCCGCCAGCCCTCAGGCGTCTGTGCGCACCCAGTGACCGGGGCTGCCGGGCCCTCGCCGCCCGGCAGCCCCGGATCGGAAGTGATCCCCGGCTACCCGAAGATCTTCCGCAACTCGGTGCTGTTCGCCTCGGTGACCCGCCACAAGGCCTCCTGCCGAGCGTGGACATCAGCCACTGCGGCCGGGTGGTCGGAAAGCAGTGCCAGGGACCGCTCGGTGAGCCGCGCGCCCAATTCACGCTCGTGCACCGACACTCCCCATTCAGGGCGTTCGATATCGGACAGGAAGTACGCCATCTTCGGGTGCGAGACAAGGCTGATGATCGGGGTACCGCAGCCGAAGGGGATCATCCCGGCGTGTCCGCGCATCCCGATCACCAGTTTCGTGCGCCGGTAGATGTTGCGTATCCCCTCGTTCGAGGCGTCGTACAGCGGCTCCACGGAGAGTGCGACGCCGTGTTCCCGGCGTAGATCGTGTACGAACTTCTCGTCGGAGGGCATATGAGCGGCGTACCGGACATCGGTGTGCTCACGCAGCGTCCGCAAGGCGCCGGCCATCTCGGCGAGAAAGTGCCCGTAGTCATGACCGAAGCGCAGCCCCGCACGGTCGTAGGCGCAGTTGACCAGGACGGTGTCGTCACGCTCCAGCGGATCGGTCCATCCCGGGACCAGCTGCCGGGCGACCGTCGTCGGGCAGGGTTGGAAGACCACCCGATCCTGCAGGTCCGGGGGGAGCAGGTCCCGGACCCGTGCCACGGAACCGTGATTACGCAGTCCGAAGAACGCCGACTGCCGTACCAGAGTCCGCAGGCTCGCGGTGAAGCGCTCCCGCCGGTGGATGGACTGGCCGTCAAAGATGTTGTAGCCGATCGCGAACACCGCCAGCGGCACGGTTATCCGGCGCAGCATCTCGTCCGGCACATTCCACTGCCAGGCGCTGTTGCCGTTCGGCGCGGTGTCCGGGAGGAGCAGCCCGCCGCCACCAACGACCACCCCGCGCCGGGCATTCACCTGCTCCAGCAGCGCCTCGCCGAAGAGCATGTGCGCGTGGATCGGATGCCATCGGCGAGGCCCGGTGTCCGCGTCCAGACACATCCGCACGGCCTCGGGCAGCACCCGGTCGCCCGCGTTCTCCCGTCCGTCGGCGAACAGCGCCACATGCGCCAACTGCTCGCCGGCCGGGCTCGCTTCCTCCTCGGCCGACCTGGAGCCGCCCGGGGCCTCGGCCGTCCGCAGGTACAGGGTTCGGCAGGCGTTGTCGGTGGGATCGGCGTCGAGTCCCTGCCGGGCATACACGTGGGCGGTGTCGTCCGCACCGCGCAGCCAGGCCAGCCTGGCCAACTGGCCGAACGCGCTCGGAGCGACATCGGGCGACGCCGTGGCGAGCAGCAGGTGCGTCTCGGCCTCGTCGTAACGGGAGAGCGCCATGAGCGAGAGGCCCAGCGTCTCATGGCACCGGGGCCGGTCGACGTCGGACGCCATCAGGTCCGAGAGCACATCGACGGCCTCCTGATAACGCCCCTGCTGCCGATACACCTCGGCGACCGCACGGGCCAGGTCCACCTGGGGACTGCGTTCCAGCAGCGGCAGAGCGAAGTGCAGCAGCAGATCGGGGTGCTTGCCCCCGGGCAGTGCGCAGTACCCGGCGCGGAACTCCTCGTCAGCCACTTCGAAACGGCGCCGGGCCTGCTGAGCGGGACCGTAGCCCGGCTGGTCCGGCTGCCCGGTGAAGCGCAGAATCGCGACGCTCTCAGGAACGGGGACATCGTCGTACAGCCGGTTCGCGAGGAAGTCGTACCGCACGTCGACGGGTACGAGCACGCCCTCCAGCGCAGTGTCCACGGCGCCTCCGGAAGCACCGGAGAAGCCGTCGAGCCGGGCGGAGAAGTCGTCGTCCTCCAGCCACTCGCGCTGGATCACCAGCAGCCCGTCGTCCAGCACCATCCGCCGCTCCTTGGGCAGATCGCCGGGCAGCAACTGCGGGACCGCGCCCACACCGGTGCGCATCCGCAGCAGTTCCCCGATGTCCCCCAGCACCACCATGCCGGCGTCCAGCGCGATGACCGTGTCGTAGTCGCGAATCCGGAACATATCGAACGCGCGTCCGGACTCCACTCGGCGCGGGACGATGCGGGGGTGCAGCCGGCGGGCCGCTTCGAGGGTGTCATCGGGCAGACCGGGATGCAGGACGAGGAAGTCCTCGCAGACCCAGGGGTTGGACAGGGCCAGGCTGCGCAGCAGCGTCAGCAGACCGGGCAGCCGGCTCTCGTCGACGTAAGCGGCGAAGGCTATCCGGCGCTTTCCGGTCACCGTGCGGTTGTCGTCCACGGTACGGGTCATTTCAGCGCTGTCCTTGTCTTCATCCCGGTCGCGTCAATGTCCTTCGCGTGGGCCAGGACCCACTCCTTCTCCTGCGGGCGAAGCTGGTCGGGCAGACCGAAGCCGATGAGGTCGATACGCGGGCTGACGTCCAGGAAGTCCAACAACCGGAGCATGTTGAAGCCGGTGGTGGTGCTCTTCCCCCAGCCGCTCTCGTCCATCAGAGCCGGGTCCGACACCGGCCGGCGCAGCGAGGGATTGCCGACGTAATTCTGCGCCCCGGCGACCAGGCGTCGGCGCAGCGCCTGCCGCCAGTCGCCGACCGACTCCCCGAAGACCAGCCGGGTCTGCACCGACTGGCGCCAACCGGGTCCTTCCCACGGTGACTCCCCGCGGAGGGTGACAGCATGCACATCGGTCCGCTCGCCGGTGCCCGTCGCGGTCGTCCGGAAGCTGTCGAAGCGGATCACCAGGTCGTACGAATCGATCTCGCTGCCCAGTGTGCTGTCGTCGAGCTGCTTGGCGTTGGCGACCAGGCAGACCGTACGGCCCGCGATCAGGTTCCGGAAGGCGCTGACCCCGATCGGCTCGCTTTCGCCGAGCAGCGGATCGGCCATCCGACCATGGGCCGTCAGCCTGCGGTAGGTCGCATAAAGATCGACGAGCCGGCGTACCGAGCCGTCCGCCGCGCCGCGCTCCGCCAACCGCGACTCCACATGGGTGCCGAAGGCTGCCTTCACCTGCGCCGCGGACCGCCCCTCGATCTTCCCGAGGAAACCGGCCTCCGGAAACAGCCGGGCCGCCTCCTCCAGACACCCGAGCGTCTCCCGCAAGGTGCCGAGCCGCAGGGCGATCTCCTGTTTGCCCTCGGCGTTCTGCTGCAGGTCAAGGTGGCGCTCATAGGCCCCGACCGCCTCTTCGCCCCGGCCGAGCGCCTCCAGGGCGAGCCCGCGCAGCCGCCAGGCGCCCTTGGACCGCTCTCGGATCGCCGCCGCCGTGTCGGCGACGCTCAAGGCCAGCCGTGTCTCGTCCTCCCCGCCCACTTCCAGGGCGCGCTCCCCGACCCGCAGCAGGGCGTCGAACGGATCGGTCTGCGTCACCGTGTGGGCCGCTACCAGAGCGCCGATCGCTCCGGCCAGCCGCACCCGGCGACGACCGGGCTGCTCGCCGAGCGAGGCAAGATACTCCCCGCAGATGCGCACACTCTCAACTATCCCAGCCTCCGGCCGCGGGGAAGTTTTCTGCCTCGCCTTGAACAACCCCGTCAGGGTCATCGTCATACCTGCTCCACCATCCAGCGACACAACACCGACTGCGCGCGACAAGGAAATCGAACGTACGTAACCCCCGTCCACACCCTAGACGGGTGGACCACCGGGTCGTGCAGGTAGCGGCGGACCAAAAGGTCGATGCTACGGTCCAGGGTGGCCGAGAACAGCATCCGCCGGCCCCCGGGGCTTACCTGGTCGAGCAGTTGGGTGACCTGGGGCATGAAGCCCATGTCGGCCATCTGGTCGGCCTCGTCCAGGACGGTGATGCCGACCCGGTCCAGGCGGCAGTCGCCGCGGAGGCCGCCGGTGCAAAATTCCGTTATTCCGTTAACCGTACAGAATGACGACGCTGCTAGGGTCCCGCTGTGAACGACTCGGGCTTTCTCGCACTCCGGTTCGGCCGGCGCGCTCGCTCCCTCGGCTGGGCCGGCTGGGGCACCTCACTCGTGGTCTGCGCTCTGCTCGGATACTCCGTGCTGACGACGGGGCTGCACGGGGACATCCGGTATGTCCTGGCGTGCCTGCGCAGCGGCGGGGCGGCGGGCTACTCGCCGTCCGAGATCTTCACCCACCGGCCGTTCTTCTACCGCTGGTTCATCGCGGGCATGGACGCGGTCTCGGCGGGGCCGACCGGGGTGCGGGAGGCGATCATCCGGCTGATGGGGATCGTGCTGTGCGTGGTGGCGGGGCTGGGGCTGCGCTCGGCGCTGGTGCGGTCGCGCCGGCCGCTGCCCCGGAGGGAGGCGACGCTCACGGCGGCGATGGTCGCGCTGTCGCTCGCGCTGGCTCCGGCCGTCGACTATCTGCAGCCCGAGTGGACGGCGGCGCTGCTGTCGGTGGTGGCGGTCGCCGTGGTATTCCGGGTCGACCGGCCGTGGGTGGCGGCCGCGGTGGCCTCGGTGCCGCTGGGGCTGGCGGTGATGATGAAGTACTCGACCGCCGCCACGGCCCTGATGGCGCTACTCGTGATCTTCGTCGCCGACCGGGTGCGGGCGCTGCTGCTGGCCGCCGCGACGACGGTCGCCTCGGTGGCGCTGTTCGGGTTCAGCGTGTGGTCGGGGTCGCACGAGTGGCAGTGGGCCCGTGACATGCCGAAGATCAACCCGGGCGCGCTGAGCCGTACGGGGATCGACCCCGCCTCCCTGCTCGACAAGACCGTGGTCTATCTGGCCGACCGGGCGTTCCTCAGCCCGGTGCTGGCGCTGCTGCCGGCCGCGCTGCTGCTCGTGCTGGCCCGGCAGGCCGACCGCCGCAAGCGGATCGAGTGGGTGGTCACGGCGCTGCTGATCTGCCTCGGCTGCGTCGCGGCGGTCGCGGTGCAGGGCAACTGGTTCGCGTACCACAGCGCCGCTCTGCCCGTGTGCGCCGCAGCGCTGTGGGGCCTTGCGGTGGCCCGCTGGTACGGCTGGTCCGGCAGGCCCCCGCTGTGCTTCGTCGCCGTCTCCGTGCTGTACGGGGTGCTGGCGCCGTTCGCCTCCGCCGCGCCGGCGTGGCTGCAGAGCACGGCGGTGGCGTGGCTGGCGGCCGCTGTCGCGCTGGCGGCGGCACTGGCCGACGTACGCCTCAGCAGCGAGGGCAGGGCAGGGCGGCGGGTCCCGGTGGCGCTGGTGGCGCTGGCCGGGGTGGTGTGCCTGGCGGCACCGGTCTGGCCGAGCGCCCCGCACCTGCGGATGGACGGAAAGGTGCTTGCCACCAACACCGAGTACCAGCAGCAGAGCGAGGCGAAGGCCGCCAAGGCGGCGGAGCTGCGCCGGGAGATCCCTGCCGGAGATCCGGTGCTGTATCTGGCCTTCGGGGACCTCGTGTACTACATCGGCCACCCGGCGCAGTGCCGCTATCCGGTGCCCACCTTCCTCCAGCGCACCGCGAATCTGCCCGACGTCGACACCCTCACGTCGGTCGAGGAGAACGCCCGGTGCATCACCGAGAACCCCGCCCCCTACGCCGTACTGCAGCCGTCCTGGTTCTCGCTGAAGCGGGTCGACAAAACGGTGATCGCCAGCTTCCGGAAGCTGTACGTGTGCCCGCAGGCGGACCCGAAGCAGACCGTGGTCTGCCGGCTGAGGTAGTGCTGCTCAGCTCGCGCCGATGAGCCGGGTGACGCGGTGGGCCAGGGCGACGGAGTAGCTCTGGCCCCGGTCCTGCGGGTAGATCTGCGCCATGGTCGCGAGCGTGACCCCGGGCAGGTGGGTGCGGTGGCCGGGGATCAGCGCGCGGTACTCGGGGGTCACGACCGGCTGCGCGAAGGGGGCGCGGGAGAAGTGCCAGTCCTGGATCCAGGAGCGGTCGAAGTCCGGGTTGAGCCGCCGCAGATACGGGATGAAGCGGTCCAGCAGCTCCGCCGGATCCGTGGCGAAGCGCCAGTCGTCGCGCGGCACGTAGTTGCCGACGTACAGGATATGGCGGCCGCCGTACTCCTCGCGGTCCACCATCCGGGTGTGCTCGACGACGGCGAGGAAGGGGAAGTCCGGGTCATTGATGTTGAGCCAGTAGTACGGGATGACGCTGCGGTCCAGTTCGAGGACGAAGCAGGTCGCACCCAGATACTGGTTGCGCCAGACGGTGTCGTCGGCCGGTACGTCGGCGGCCTTGGCGAAGACCGGCTGCGGGGTGGTGACGATCAGCTGGTCGAAGTCGTGGCGGGCGCCGTCGGCGGTGGTCACGGTGACCGGCCGGTCGGCGTCGGGCTGCCGGATCGTCTCGACGGCCTTGCCGAACTCGACCTTGCCGCCACGCTCGGCGACCGCGTCGCGCAGCGCGGCGTAGACCCGCTCGAAGCCGCCGTGCACATAGCCGAGTTCGAAGGTCCGGCAGTGCACCCGGGCCCACAGCCAGGCCATCGACACCTCGTCGGCGCGGTCACCGAACTTGCCGCGCAGCAGCGGCTCCCAGACGGTCTCGGTCGCCCGCCGACCCGCCCAGCGGCGAAGCCACGACAGAGCCGTACGGTCGTTGAACCGCTCGCCGCCGCGGATGACCTTGAGGGCGGCCGAGGACGCGCCGAAACGTATGCCGTCCAGGAGGGAGAAGGACGGGAAGCGCAGCATCTCCAGCGGGGTGCTGAAGGGGTGGAGCTCGCCGTCCCGGAACACCGCGGTCGTCGGGCGGTGGAAGCGCAGGTCGTCGCCGAGCCCCAGCTCCTCGATCAGCTCGATCATGGCGCGGTCGCTGCGGAAGATGTGGTGGTAGTAGCGCTCCAGCGGCACCCCCCCGGCCTCGCCTCCGACCTGGAGCGACGCGGCCAGCCCGCCCAGTTCGTCCGCCGCCTCCAGGACCGTGACCTGGTGGCCCGCCTTGACCGCGTCGTACGCGGCGGTCAGGCCGGTGGCACCGGCACCGATGATGCCGAGATTCATGCGAAGCTCCATTTTCTGTTGAGCAGGAACTGGACGGCCAGCACCACCGGCAGCGAGCCCGCCTTGACCAGGTTCGGGTCGACGCCGAGCCAGTCGGAGAAGATCCGGAACATTGCGTAGGTCAGGGCGATGCCGGTCAGCCCGACGGCGTAGAAGCGCAGGAAGCGGACCAGCAGCCGGTCGCGGCGGTCGAAGGTGAAGCGGACGTTCAGGATGAAGTTGTTGGTGATGCCCAGGCTGGTGCTGATGGCGTTGGCGTACTGCTCGTGCAGGCCCAGCCAGTTGTAGAGGACAAAGAAGGTAGTGAGGTCGATGACGACCCCGCTGCCTCCCACCAGCGCGTAGCGGACCAGCTGTCGGAGGTCCTTCCTCCGGCCACCGACCGGCGGTACTTCAGTCATTGTCATGGCGGATGACCTGCCGGACGATGTAGAGGGGCCGCGCCTGAGCTTCGGTGTACGTACGCCCTATGTAGCTGCCGAGCACCCCGAGGGAGAGCATCTGGGTGCCGCCGAGGAACAGCATCACCACCATCAGCATCGTCCAGCCGGAGACCGTGATGTCCGGCCGGAAGATCCGCATGGCCACGGCGTACGCAATGCCCACCACGGACATCGCCAGCACCAGGAAACCGAGCCGGGTGATCAGCCGCAGCGGCACGGTCGAGAAACCGGTGACGCCGTCGATCGCCAGACGTGCCATCTTGCGCAGCGGGTACTTGGTCTCGCCGGCGAAGCGCTCGTCGCGGTCGAAGAGCACCTCGGTCTGCCGGAAGCCCATCGAGGCGACGATGCCGCGCACGAAGCGGCCGCGTTCGCGGAAGCGGCGCAGCTCGTCAACGACCCGGCGGTCCAGCAGCCGGAAGTCCCCGGTGTCCAGCGGGATGTCGACATCCGTCCAGCTGCGCAGGAGTCGGTAGTAGGCGTGCGCGGTGGCCCGCTTGAAGAGGGTGTCCTGCCGGGTGCGGCGGCGGGCGTGCACGATCTCGGCGCCGTCGTGCAGCCAGGCGTCGATCAGCTGGAGGCCGACCCGTGGCGGGTCCTGCAGATCCGTGTCCATGATGATGACGGCGTCGCCGGAGGCCTCGTCCAGACCGGCCGTGATGGCGATCTGGTGGCCGAAGTTGCGGGCGAAGTCGATGACGAGGACCTGCGGGTCGTTCTTCGCGAGATCGCGCAGGGTGGCGAGAGAGCCGTCGGCCGAGCCGTCGTTTACGTACACCAGCTCATAGCGGATTTCGGGCCGTTCGGCGAGGGTCGCGACGAGTTCGTCGTGAAAGCGCTGGATGCCGTCCTGCTCGTTGTAGACGGGCAGGACGTAGGAGACAAGCATCTCGGGAGCCTAAGGAGACAGGGTGAACAAGACGGGATTCTCTTATTACTTTTCGGGATCGAAGCGGGCGCCGCCCGGCCGCGGCTTCCCACGCCGTGTCGTGCCCGAACTTCCGGGCCAAGGGGATCTACAACGAGAGGCTGATCCGCTACCTCAACGGCTGGACCCTCGACCCCGCTGTCCCCAGGATGCTTCAAACGCCTGGGAGTCCCAGGAACAGGTCCAGCAATGGGCCGACGCCTGGAACAACCCTCTGGGACTGGCTCGCATCGACGGCCTGCCAAACCGCACCGGTTTGCCGCACTTGGGGGACCGGTCGCCTGGGTCGCAGACCAGGACGCTGTTCTCCTCCAAGAAGGCGATTCCCGCCCAGCCGCCGAGCCCGCACGAGGAGCCGGAGCGGTTGCGCAGCACGACATCCATAGCCACGTCCCCGGTGTTTCCCATGACCGCCGGCCTCGGCCTTCCCAGCGAGACCGTCAGACCGTGCGCCACGCAGTCGTGCCCCCCGGTTCGACTGGAGGGGACGACGGAGGACGGGGACGGGGACGGAGCCGAGATCGGGTCTGTGCCGGGCACGAGACCCCGGGAATCTGTCAGGACGTCCCGGGGTCCCCGCGTGTACTGGTGTGTCTGCCTGGTTCAACGACCAACCGCGTCGGCCGTTACGCCCATTCGATGCCGAGTTCTGTGAGGGCGGTGCGTTGTGGTTCGGTGAGTTTGTCGCGGCGGGTCTTGGAGTTGGCACCCGCCCAGTTGGACAAGCTGACCGACCTGCTGATGCGGCAGACGGACACCGGATGTCCCTGCGGGAGCTGCGTACGCAGGCCCAGCAGGACGGTCGACTCGCCCGAGCCAGGCAAATGTGACAACTGGGATGTCCAGCGGCATCGGGCCGACGTGCATCAAGCTCGTAAGAAAGACCCGGCCAAGCCCCGACCGAAGATCACGCTGAGCCGCGCGTGCCGAAGAAGGGCCCTTGTCCAGGGAAATGTCCGTGGACCAAGGGCTCTGCCGCGCCTACGTGTTCATGCGTCGGTGCTCTGGAGGACGATCGGGTTGGTCAGCGCGGCCATGGTGCCCCACTGCAAGGCCGGACCCATGGTGTTGCCCTTGCCCGGGGTCCCGTCGGCCAGCGGGTGGCGGACCTCGGCCCGGACGTAGGAGGCGAGCGACGTCGTCGTACGCCAGACCACGGTGCCGGAACCGGAGGCGTCCAGCGACTCCTGGTGCATCTGGCCCTCGTCGGTGATGAGGCGCACGGTCCCGTTCGGTATGCCGGACACGTCGAGCCGCACGTCGACCGGCGCGTCAGCGGGGACCCGCAGCGTTTCGCCGATCCCGGCCTGGCGGCCGTGTCCGGTGGCGGTGAGGGCCAGACTGACCGAGGAGGATTCGGCGATCCAGCTCCGGCCCGCCCGGATCCCGGCCAGAATCGCGTCCCGGGTCAGGTCATCGGCGTTGACCACGGTCTGCGGAAGGCCGATGACCTGGGGCACCCTGTGGGCGTCGCTGTTGCCCATCGCGGGCAGCCAGTGCTTTCGGCTGCGCATCGCCTCCCCGAGCTTGGCGTCCCAGGTGTCGATCGCGGACTCGTCGTCGTAGGTCCACGGTCCGTTCCACACCTCGACGGCGTCGGCGTCGTTGTAGCCGTACTTCCACTGGCATGCGACGTACGGGCAGTAGGGGTGTGCCGGGACGACCAGGCCTCCAGCGCGCCGTACCTGCTTGGAGAAACGGGAGAACGCGTCGTCGCGGGAGCGGTACCGCCAGTCGATCCAGGTCCCCGCCGGCAGGCCCAGGGCCAGCCAGTGGCCATTGCGGGTGGTGATCTCCTCACCGGTGATCACCAGCAGGTCGGGGCCGGCGTACTGGCCCCAGATCCCGTGCGAGGAGGAGGTGTTGTGGTCGGTGGACACCATGAAGTCCAAGCCGGCGGCGCGGGCCCCAGCGGCGACCTCCGACGGCAGGCGCTTGCCGTCGGAGTAGACCGTGTGAAGGTGCGAGTCGCCCCGGTACCAGGCCCTGCCGCGTCCCTTGGCGCGCTCCGGCGGGTAGTTCGGCACGAAGGCTGCGCTCGGCGGACCGTACTGCAGGGTCACCGTGACCTGGTAGTCCATTCCCTGCGGGGCAATCTGGTACGGGCCGAGGGCGACGTGCCAGGTACCGGGATTGACCGGGCCGGGCAGATAGCCGGGTGTGGTGTCGTTGCCGTTGATCACGAAGGATGTGCGGAACCCGCCCGACCAGCCACGGAATCCCTTGCCACCCAGCGTGGTGCCGCGCTCGTCGAAGATGCCGATGTCGCAGGAGTTGCCGGGCGTACCTGCCGGGACGGTCGGCTTGTCGTACGTGTACGAGACGGAGATCTGGTTGACGCCGCTGGGGATTTCGAGCGGCAGGTAGACGAAGTCGGCGGCTCCGGTTTCCAGATGGCCGGCGATCACCCGGGTCACCTCAGTTCCGGCGGCCACGGCGGCGCCCGACGACTTGTCAGCGGCTTCCGCGAAGTTCAGCGGGGCGAGGGTGAGGGCACCGGTGGCGCCGAGCACCGCTCCTGCTCTCAGCAAAACTCGCCGGTCCATTCCGGACGGGCTGCTCTCGTCGGCTGCCGGAGTCCCGGTCGGGACTGGGCTGTGGTGCTCACAGGCTCCTGGTTGGCACACGGGGGTCCTCCTGGAGACGCGTGGAATGTGCGGCAGCATGCACGCTTTCTCGCCGAGATGAACCAGGGGTGATCCCTCGGAAGCCGAAACGGGTCGATCCATGCGGCCGAAGGCGGAAACCCGACAGGAGACGTTCAACAACCGGCTGCCGCTGTGCCGCCCTCACGCCCACTCCACCCCGAGTTCGGCGAGTGCGGTGCGTTGCGGCGCGGTGAGCTTGTCCCGCCGGCTCCTGGTGTTGGAGATCCAGATGCCGAGCTTCACGGCGTGCTCCTGGCCGTCGACCGCGATCTCTTCGATGTGCCCTCTGGGGACGGCGTGATGCTGTCCAGCGGACTCCGGAGACGGCCCACCGGGGGCGCCAGTTGCTGTGCAGGAGCCGCTGCTGGTTGTCCTGAAGTTGTTGGGCGGCGTCTTCGTAGGTGAGCGCCCATCGGGTGGTGAAGTGGGCGACGACGGTGGGGAGGTCCGCTGGGCGGGCTGGGCGGTTTCCGTGGCGGGCGAAGGGGCTGTCGGTCTCGCGCAGGACGCGGTCGGCTGGGACGGCTGTCTCGCTCTCCAACTCCTCCCAGGAGTCCGCCTCGCCGAATAGCTCCCCAGCACATCGCGCAGTGCGTCCCGCGCCGTCTGCCCGTCCAGGTCGCCCCCGGGGCAGCGGGTTCAGCGGGTGAGTTGACGGGCGCGCATGTAGGCCCAGCGCAGCAGCGCGCCCGTGGTGGCGGCGCTGATGAGCGCCGCCACCACGGTCGCCGACGCGGTCGCGGCATGCAGCGCCAGCGTGAACGGGACGGCCAGCAGCACGATCGCGGTGAGCGGGCCAGCCGCGTACCAGGCCAGGAACAGCAGGGGACCGGCGCTGCCGGTCGGGGACTGCGCCGCCGGGGACATCAGCAGGTGCTGCTTGCTGGCCCCCCGGCAGGCGTTGACCAGGCCCGCCGCCACCAGTGCGGGCACCGCTGCGGGTGCCAGCGCGGCCCGCTCCACGCCGCCCAGTGGAAGGACAACCGCCGCCGCGACGCACGACACCACCAGCGCCACCGCCCCCGGCACGAACACGTGCCGCATCATCAGGCCCGGATACGGATACGGCGCCCACGAGCCACGCCGGGTATCATCGGTCTCCAGCCGTGCGGATTCCAGGAGTTGGGCCACGGCCCCGTACCCGAATCCCAGCGCCACGAGGATCGCGGCCAGCGCCGCCCCTCGGTGTGCGTTGACCGCGAGAACCGCCCCCAGAACGGCGATCACCGCCAGCATCGCCGACTTGACCACCCGGATCGGTGCCCGGAGCAGCGCCAGGCAGTCACGCCACGGCACCGCCAGGAAGGCGTGGCGTGGCGCCCGCAGCCGGAAGCGGGCGGGCCGCCCGCCCCCCGCCGCCCCGGCCGCGACCTGGCGGGCCGTACGCAGTTCGAGGGTGAGCAGCGCGCTTATCACCCCGGACGCGGTCCGCGAACGCCGCCGTACCGCGGCGAGCGGCAGAGTGCCGCCCACCGCCCGGTGCGCGAGCAGCAAGCAGCCGGCGGTCAGCGCCGACAGCAGGCCGGCAGCGACCGGTCCGCCGGGCACCGCGGCCGGCGTGGGGGACAGCGCC
>NZ_RJVR01000222.1 GCF_003999195.1 Streptomyces soli | reverse complement strand
GAGCCGGAGCCCGAGCCGGTTACCGAGGCGGTGGCTGCCGAAGCCGCGCCCGAACCGGTGGAAGCAGCCGCACCCGTGATCGAGGCCGAGCCGGCCACCCCGGAAGCCGAGGCCCCGGCCGCCGAGCCCGAGCCCGAGCCCGAGCCCGAGCCGATCGCCGAGGCCGCCCCCGAGGCCCCGGCCACCGAGCCGGTGCCGGCGCCGGAAGCCGAGGCTGCCCCCGCCGCCCCCTCCGACGTGCTGAAGACGACCCGCCCGCGCCGACCCAAGAAGCCCGCGCTCACGCCGGGGCGCCCGGTGACGGCGTACTCCGCGACCGAACTGACCGCCCTCGTGCGGTGGATCGACAGCGACGGCGAGAAGCGGACGGACGACGAACTCCTCCGCGCCGCCATGAAGGAGCTCGGCTTCTCGCGGATCGGCCCCCGGATCAAGGAAGCGCTCGGCGCCGCCGTGGGCGAGGCCCGCGCCTAGCTCCCGCGGTGTTGTCGAGGGCTCCGGTCACATCGGCCGGAGCCCTCGCCGCATCCCTGGCGGACGCGGTGCTCTGGAGCGTCGACACGGTACGCCCCGATGGGCTCCGCGTCGCGGTCTCCGAGCTGAACGCGGCCGGTTACCAGCAGCCGATCAGCCGGAAGACGCCCGTGCTGTCGGTCGCCCAGCTCACGGCGATCGCCACCAGCGGCACCTGGGCGAAGCTGGGTTGACTCGGGGCGCCCCCACCCTGGTCGGCGGGGTGGGGGCAACCGACAGCAACCCCTTTCCCCCCAAAAGACCCTCAGATTTAACCGTCAGCCTCTTGTCGTGCCCATGTCTACGCGCGTAACCTCAGCCGATCGCACGCCGTGAATTCGGCGTCCCGTGCCCAAGTGCCGCCCGTCCGCCGCACGTTGATCGGAGAGTCAACACTCGTGCCGTACCTCAGACGCATCGCACTCATATCGACCGGTATCGCCGGTTCCCTCGTGCTGACACCGCTGCCCGCCGCTTTCGCCGCGCCCTCGGCCACCGCCGTGATCGCGGAGGCGTACGGCGGCGGCGGGAACTCCGGCGCGACGCTGACGAAGGACTTCGTAGAGCTGGCGAACCGCTCAACGAGCGCGTACGCCCTGGACGGTTACAGCATCCAGTACCTTCCGGCCGCCGCGAGCGCCGGCTCGCTGTGGCAGGTCACGCCCCTGACCGGCTCGCTCACCCCCGGCGGCCGCTACCTGGTCTCCGAGGCGGCGGGCAGTGGCGGCACCACGGCCCTGCCGACCGCCGACGCGACCGGCAACATCGCGATGGCGGCCACCAGCGGCACCGTCGCGCTGGTCAAGAGCACGACCGCGCTGACCTGCAAGACGGCCACGGACTGCGCCGCCGACGCCAATGTGGTCGACCTGCTGGGCTACGGCACCGCTGTGGTCCGCGAGGGCACCGCCGCGCCGGCCGCGAGCAACACCAACGCCGTGACCCGCGCGGCCTCGCTCGCCGACACCGACGACAACTCGGCGGACTTCACCGCCGCTTCGCCGACGGCGACCAACAGCGCCGGCGAGACCGCGGGCGCCGGCGACGGCGGCGGCAGCACCGGCCCGACCGAGCCGGGCGCCTTCCGGATCCACGACATCCAGGGCAGCACCCGCATCTCGCCGCTCAAGGGCCAGAGCGTGAACGGCGTCCCGGGCATCGTCACCGGCGTACGGACCTCCGGGTCGAAGGGCTACTGGATCCAGGATCCGACCCCGGACGCCAACCCCGCCACCAGCGAGGGCATCTTCGTCTACACCGGCTCCGCCGTGCCCACCGTCGCCGTCGGCGACTCGGTCCTGGTCAGCGGCAAGGTCTCGGAGTACTACCCAAGCTCCTCCTCCCAGTCGGTCACCGAGCTCTCCGGCCCGACCTCCACCACCCTCTCCACCGGCAACGCCCTCTCCGCCGCCGTCGTCCTGGACGCCTCGACCATCCCCGACGCGTACACCCCCACCGCCGGCGGTGGCAGCATCGAGTCGCTGACCCTCGACCCGTCCACGTACGCCCAGGACTTCTACGAGGCCCACGAAGGCGAGCGCGTCCAGGTCTCGGACGCACGCGTCGTCGGCGCGACCACGGCCTACGGCGAGGTGTGGGTCACCTCCAAGCCGAACGAGAACCCGTCCGTGCGCGGCGGCACCGTCTACTCCTCGTACGACCAGCCCAACACCGGCCGCATCAAGGTGATGTCGCTCGACACCACCAACGCAGCCGTCCCGGCGGCCAACGTCGGCGACGAGCTGTCCGGCACCACCACCGGTGCGCTCGACTACGACGCGTACGGCGGCTACAACCTGCAGGCCACCACCCTCGGCACCCTCGTCGACAATGGCCTGAAGCAGGAAGTCACGCGCAAGCAGCACGACAAGGAACTGGCCATCGCCACATACAACGTGGAGAACCTGGACCCGTCCGACAGCGACGCGAAGTTCGCCCGCCTCGCCGAGGGCGTCGCCGTCAACCTCAACTCGCCCGACATCGTCAGCCTGGAGGAGATCCAGGACGACAACGGCGCGACCGACGACGGCACCGTCACCTCCGAGGCGACGCTGCAGAAGTTCACCGACGCCATCGTGGCGGCCGGCGGCCCGCGCTACTCCTGGCGCTACGTCACCCCGCAGAACGACACCGACGGCGGCGAGCCCGGCGGCAACATCCGCCAGGTCTTCCTCTTCAACGAGGACCGGGTCAGCTTCACCGACCGCGCCGGCGGCGACGCGACCACCGCCACGACCGTCGTCAAGACCAAGCACGGCGCCCAGCTCTCGGCCTCGCCCGGCCGGATCAACCCGACCAGCGACGCCTGGGACAGCAGCCGCAAGCCGCTCGTCGGTGAGTTCAAGTTCCAGGGCGAGACGGTCTTCGTCATCGCCAACCACTTCAACTCCAAGGGCGGCGACCAGCCTCTCGACAGCCGCTACCAGGAGCCGACCCGCTCCTCCGAGACCCAGCGCATCAAGCAGGCCACCGAGGAGAACGCCTTCGTCGACGAGATCCTCGCCGCCGACCCCAAGGCCCGTATCGTGGCCCTCGGCGACCTCAACGACTACGAGTTCTCGCCCGCGGTCAAGACCCTCACCGACAACGGTGCCGTCCTGACCGACCTCATCTCCACCCTCCCGGCCAACCAGCGCTACAGCTACGACTACCAGGGCAACTCGCAGACCCTGGACCACATCCTGACCAGCCCGGCCGTCACCCACTACGACTACGACGTCGTGCACATCAATGCCGAGTTCGCCGACCAGGCGAGCGACCACGACCCGCAGGTCGTACGGATCGATGTCAAGGAGTGCGGCAAGAAGTAGCGGGACGGAGGACGCTGGGCGGGCCCGAAGCGAATCGGGCCCGCCCAGCGCGCTTTTATCGCGGCGTCAGCGCAGCGACGCGACGTCGATCACGAAGCGGTAGCGGACATCGCTGGCGACGACCCGGTCGTACGCCTCGTTGATCTGCTCCGGTGTGATGAGCTCGATCTCCGCCCCGAGGCCGTGCTCGGCGCAGAAGTCCAGCATCTCCTGGGTCTCCCGGATGCCGCCGATCATGGAGCCGGCGAGCGACTTGCGGCCCGGGATCAGCGAGAACAGGTGCAGGGAGCCCGGCGTCTCGGGCGCCCCGACCACCACCATCGTCCCGTCCACCTTCAACAGGGACAGGTAAGCGCCCAGGTCGTAACCGCCCGAGACCGTGCTGACGATCAGGTCGAACGACCCCGCGAGCTTGCTGAACGTCTCCGGGTCACTCGTCGCGTAGTAGTGGTCGGCGCCGAGCCGCAGCGCGTCCTCCTTCTTGCGCTGCGACTGGCTCAGCGCGGTGACCTCGGCGCCCATGGCGTGGGCGATCTTGACGCCCATGTGGCCCAGGCCGCCGACGCCGACGATCGCCACCTTCTTGCCGGGACCGGCGTTCCAGTGCGCGAGCGGCGAGTAGAGCGTGATGCCCGCGCAGAGCAGCGGCGCCGCGACATCCAGGCTCAGGCCGTCCGGGATGCGGCAGACGTAGTTCTCGTCGGCGACGATGTGGCTGCTGTAGCCGCCGTACATCTTCTCGCCGTCGTAGCCGTCGCCGTTGTACGTCGGCACGTGGCCACGCAGGCAGTACTGGTCCTCGCCCCGCAGACAGTTCTCGCACTCCCGGCACGAGTCGACGAAGCAGCCGATGCCGACCCGGTCCCCGACCGCGTACTTGGTCACCCCGGAGCCGACCTCGGTCACGACACCCGCGATCTCATGCCCCGGCACCATGGGGAAGGACGCCTCACCCCACTCCTCCCGTGCCTGGTGGATGTCGGAGTGGCAGATACCGGCGTACGCGATCTCGATCAGTACGTCGTGCTCCCGGACCTGCCGGCGCGGGATCGTCGTAAGCTCCAGCGGGGCCTTGGGAGCGGGCGCGGCGTAGGCGTTAACGGTGGTCACGCTCATGGGGGGGTAATTCCAATCGTAGTTTTCCAGTTGGCCGGCAGCTCCAGTGCTGCCTCGAAGGCGGGCCCGGCTCGAAGGTGGCACCTTTTATCTGGCGTCCTTCGCGGGCGCGTTCGTGGTGGTCCAGTTGGCCAGCAGTTGCAGTGCGGCCTCGGAGGGCGAGCCCGGCTCGACCGTGTAGATGCACATCGACTGGCCGGCATCGCCGGGGAAGTTGATGTTCTCGTACGAGAGCGTCATGTTGCCGACCACCGGGTGGTGGTAGAGCTTGACGCCCTTGGTCTTCTCCCGCACGGCATGGTCGTCCCACCACGTGCGGAACTCGGGGCTCTTGATGGTGAGTTCACCGACCAGCTCGCTGAGCCGCCGGTCGTCGGGGTTGCGGGCCGCCTCGAAACGGAGGCTGGCGACCATGTCCGCCGCGTACTGCTCCCACTCGCGGTACAGCTCACGAGCCGACTCGTCGAGGAACATGAAGCGGATCATGTTCCGCTCGCGGTGCGGAAGCGCCTCGAAGTCGGTGATCAGGGCGCGGGCCAGCCGGTTCGAGGCCAGGACGTCGCCGTGCCGGCCGAGCACGAACGCCGGCGACCGGCCGTCCAGCGCCTCCAGCACCCGCCGGACCTCGGGCCTCACCCGCTGTACGCGGTTCGCGCGGTGCCGGGCCTGCCGCGGCCGATGCCGGGCCAGCTCGAAGAGGTACGTACGCTCCGACTCGTCCAGCCGTAGGGCCCGCGCCACCGCGTCCAGCACGGTCTCCGACACATTGAGGTCCCGGCCCTGCTCGAGCCGCGTGTAGTAGTCCGTGCTGACCCCGGCCAGCCGCGCCAGCTCCTCGCGCCGCAGCCCCGGCACCCTGCGGGCCGTCCCGCTCACCGGCACACCGGCGTCCTGCGGGCTCAGCCGCGCACGGCGGGTCCGCAGAAACTCCCTGAGCTCGGCGTTGTGGTCCATTCGTCCAGTATTGGCGGAAGACGCGACGAGTGGCGCGCCATACCTGGCCCTGTCAGACCCACCCCTGATCCAGCCCCGTCCGGCGTCTGAGGACGGGGGGAGGGCCGGGGGGAGGGCCGGGGTGAGGGCGGGCTATTTCTCCTCGGGAGCCGGCGGCCAGTTCAGCTCTGCCAGCCGCTCCTGGAACTGGTCGAGCCGCGCCTGAATCAGCGCCGCCTCCGCGGCGAGCTGCGGCAGCACCTCGTCCCGGCGGTCGGCCGGTCTGACCGGCGCGTCCGTCGTCACGTTCACCCAGTCGCCGGCCAGTCGGGCGAACTCCGTCAGCGGGAACAGCCTCAGCCCGGCCGCGCAGGCAGCGCAGGTCCCCCGCAGGGAGCGCCACCCGGGCAGGCCGGTCTCGGTCCGGACGAAGGCCTGGGCCGGGTGCCCGCAGCGGCACGGGCCGACCCGTACGTTGCGTACGCGCTGCCGTGCGTAGCGGATCCCGCGCTCGTACCGCGTGTACGCGCCCAGGACGCTGACCTGCAGGATCACCGCATCCCGGCAGTCCGTGGCGCAGGTCAGCTCCTGCGCCTCGGACGCCGAGTGCAGACAGTAGAACCCGCAGTCGCATCCCCGCGCCGGACTGCCGTGACGACGCCCGTAGCCGCACCGGGCGTCGTCCAGGGCGCCGTACACGATCCGGCCGCCGAGCGAGACGCCACGGAACCCGGTACGCGACCCGTCCCCCGAAAGCATGGGGAACGCGACCTTGTAACCGGTCGGCGGCACCGTCGGCCGCTCCTGCGGCAACCGCTCGCGGAACAACCTCACGAGCGGCACCTCACCGCGCCGAGACTTCGACCACCTGCCGGGGCTCGGCCGCCTCGGCCACTGTTTCCTGTGGCACTTCGTACGTATCGGGAACCCCGGCCGTGTCCTCGGCCGTGACTTCCACATCCTCCGCGAAACCGGTCGCGAGCGCTTTACCGAGCTTCATCGCAGCCTCCTTCGGGGCCCTTCGGGCTATTCCGGCATCATGACTCAGCCCTGGGCTCGGCACCAGTGGGCATGACTCGCCGCCCGGGAGCCCCGTCCCCCGTACGGTCCACATCCGCTCGACGCGGTCACCCCTCCCCGCCAACCTGAGACACGTGGGGAACCGACGAAAGCACCGCCAGACCGCGCTTGCCCGCCGGCTCCCCGCCCTCCTTATCGTGGCCGGCGTGGTCTTCGAGCTGGCCACCCCACCCGGCTTCACCGCGTCGCCGATCCTCGCTGTGGCCCCGATGGTCGCCGCCCCGCTGCTGTCGTGGCTCGGGACCGCCGCCACGGGCCTCGCGGCGGTCGGGGCGGACGTGGGCCTGACCGCGTACCACCACCACTTGGGCGACCCGATGCGGCTGACCGCCATCGCGACCATCGCGGCCATCGCCGTCCTCGCGCTCGGCGTCAACCGCCTCATAACCCAGAGCGACCGCCGCCTGAAGTCAGCCCGCGACATCGCCGCCGCCGCCCAGGTCGCCGTCCTGCCACCCCCGCCCTCCCGCCTCCCCGGCCTGACCGTGGCGGCGCGCTACGTCGCCGCCGAGTCGGACGCCCAGATCGGCGGCGACCTCTACGCCGTCCAGGACACCCCGCACGGCGTACGCCTCATCGTCGGCGACGTACGCGGCAAGGGCATGGGGGCCGTGCAGGCGGTCGCCGTCATCATCGGCGCCTTCCGCGAGGCGGCCGAGCAGGAGCCGACCCTCGACGGAGTCTCGGACCGCCTCGAACGCGCGCTCGAACGCGCGGGTGAGCTCCGCCGGGGCACCCTCGACCAGACCGAGGGCTTCACCACCGCCCTGCTCGCGGAGCTCCGCCCCGGCGACGACCGCCTGCGCCTGATCAACCGTGGGCACCCGCCCCCGCTGGTCGTCCACCCGGACGGCGCCGTCAACTCCCTGGATCCGGATCACCCCGCCATGCCGCTGGGCATGTCCGCGCTGGGCCGCTGGCCCGACGTCGTCGACCTCGCCGACTTCCCGCCCGGCAGCACACTGCTGGTCTTCACCGACGGCGTCACCGAGGCCCGGGACGCCCGCGGCCGCTTCTACGACCCGGAGGTTGCCCTCGCCGGCCGCGTCTTCTCCGGCCCGGACGCCCTGCTCGACGCGCTGATCACGGATGTCGAACACCACACGGGCGGCATGACGGTCGACGACATGGCGGTTCTGGCGCTCACCCGGCGCCGAATCCACTGAGACAGCCGGTGCGTCACCCCAGCCATTCCACGCTCTGCCCGTGCCCGTCCGTCAGCGCCACTGGCCGCCCGCTGTCGGCGGCGCCGAGCACCCCCGCTCACTCCAGGTGACCGGACGAGTGCCTTCCGAATAACAACTGACGCACACTCACGTCTCCCGGCGGTCACAGGAGTCACGACACTTTGCCCGCTTCTGGGCATTCCATCCGCATAGATTCCTGCTGTGAACTGCCCAGAGTGGCTTGGAATTCCCCTGCGCCTCTATTAACGTTCGATAACGCAGCGCGGTCGTCCCTCCGCCGAACTGGCGGCGCCGTGCGCTTGTCGAATCCCGTCCGCGGGAACCGGGGAACCACCACCCTGGGGTGAATCGGCTCTGCTCCGGCAGAACCGTAGGAGACCTTCCTGCTCCGAACCCGTCAGCTAACCCGGTAGACGAGAAGGAAGGAAAGGAGTGCGCCCGCGTGGCGTCGAACAAGCCTGCCCTCATACCGGATTCCCAGCACCATCAGTACGACGGGTACGAGTACACCGCCTGGGACACCGGCGAGTGGAACGTAGCGGCCGGCTGGACGGCACCGGCGACGGAGCAGACCGCACCATCGAAGAACGCCATCGACGGCTGGGACACCGCCGAATGGAACATGGCAGCAGGCTGGGAAGAGCTGCGTGAAGCCGCCGCAGCCGCCGGTCTGACGGACGCCGCAGCGCCTGCGGCGGAGTTCCACCCGGAGCCCGCGTTCGCCCCCGAGTCCGTGTTCGCGCCGGAGTTCGCGCCGGAGCCGGAGCTCGACGAGACCGGCACCGACGGCGATACCTGGAACCCCACCCGCGAGAACACGACCCCCGTACGGGGCCGTCACCGCGTCGCCAAGCAGCGCACCTTCGGCCGTGGTTCGGCCGTCTTCGGTGTCGCCGCCGTCGCCGTACTCGGCGTCAGCGGTGTCGCCACGGCGGAGGGCCACAACCCCCTCCCCGTATCGCTCCCGCACTTGCCCGAGGTGTCCGACATGCCTGGTATCGGTACGCTCCTGGGCGGCAACGACACAAAGGCCGCCGACCCCGCCAAGAACCTGGACATCAACGCCGGCGAGGCACTGCGCACCCGCATCCTCGACCAGGCCAGCCAGCAGAAGGCCGCCGCCGACGGCGCCGCCGCCGCGAAGGACGCCAAGGCCGCCGCGGCGCAGAAGGTGCGCGCGGAGGCCGCCGCCAAGAAGACCGCCGCGGCCGCGGCCAAGAAGAAGGCCGAGGCCGCCCGCCTCGCCGAACTCGCCAAGAGCTACGTCAAGCCGGTGGCCTCCTACACCCTCACCGCAGGCTTCGGCCAGACCAGCTCCCTGTGGACAACCGTCCACACCGGCCAGGACTTCGCCGCCCCCACCGGCACCCCGGTCAAGGCCATCCACGGCGGCACCATCACCTCCGCCGGCTGGGCCGGCTCGTACGGCTACCGCATCATCCTGACCCTGCCCGACGGCACCGAGCTGTGGTTCTGCCACCTCTCCTCGATGATCGTCACCTCCGGCCAGGTCTCCACCGGCGAGACCATCGGCCGCGTCGGCGCCACCGGCAACACCACCGGCCCCCACCTCCACCTCGAGGTCCGCCCCGGTGGCGGCGCCCCGATCGACCCGATGCCGTGGCTGCGCTCGAAGGGCCTGTCGGTCTAGGGCCTGTCCGGCCGATCTCCGTGGGAGAAGGAGCGGGGTCTGGCGCCTGCGATCGCAAGGCGGAGGAGGGAGGCGACGCGGTGGGGGCACTCCCCCAGCCTTCGGCCGGGGGGACCCCCACCCAGCCGCCAGGCTGGGGGACGTCGTCGACTGACGACAACGCCGCGAGCGCTGGTGCCTGGGGGCACCACCCAGCCGCCAGGCTGGGGGAGGCACGCGACGCCGCGGAGACCGGCCGGACAGGCCCTAGGTCCAAACCCGGACGGCCGGGCTCCTACAAGGCTTCCAGCCGTAGGTCGGCCGCGTCGCAGGCGGCCCGCTCGGCGTCGTACACCTCGCAGACCGGCCGCCCCTCCGGGTTCATCGTGTGCTCGACCTCCCAGAGGCTGACCTCCTCACCGGTCGCCAGGAGAAAGGCGTGCTCGTACAGCGTCCAGCCCACCACCCGGCCGCCGGCGCGCAGATGGCGCCCGGTGACGTACGTGATGTCGTGGCCGATCGCCGACAGCAGCAACCGCCGCATCTGCTCGCCGGGCGCGTCCTCGTTCTCCGCGCGCCGCAGCACCCGCCACGCGTGCTCGGCGGAATGGTCCTCGGTGAACTGCCTCGGGCTCTGCGGCAACTCCAGCGCGGCCAGCTCCGGCAGCCGCGCCAGCCAGTCCGCCGCCTCCGCCTCGAGCTCCTCCGGGCTCGGGTCGCCGAAGCGCGCGTCGACCAGATACTGCGCCGCCGCCAGCGACTCCGGATCCGTGTACACCTCGTACCGCGGGTCGCCACCCGGGCCGGTGTTGTGCTCGATCTCCCAGAGCGTGAGGTTGCTGCCGTCGGCCAGCAGGTAGGTGTGGCGCAGCGTGCGGCGGCTCAGCTTGCGGGGTGGGCCCTTGTGCTGCCGAAAGGACGCGAGCTCGGTGTGCGTCATCAGCGCGGACGCCAGCCGCTCCAGCAGCTCTTCGCCGACCTCGAACGCGTTCTGCGCCCGCGCCAGCAACTGCTCCACCCCCGCCCCCTTGCCGTCTACCGGCCGCCCCGGCCCTGGTCCCGGACCAGCCTCACCCGGTCGTGTGTTCCCCATGCGGTCCTCCCGCTCACCGTCTCGTACCGTCCCCGCACGTCTCCGTCGTCCCTGCTTTCCCCGCACCACACCATTCTGGGCACTCAGCGTAATGGTCCGACCGCGCTCCGCGAAGCCACTCCCAACAAAAATCCTCCCCCAGCACGCGTAGGCCGCCGGTAAACGCGCCTCCCACGCGCGCCTTCCCGAGCCCCCGGGGGGCCCGGCCGTGCTTTCGGGCCGGCCGCTGCGCCGGACTCCGTCCGTCGGCCCCGGGCGCGGCCCATTACGCGAACCGCCACCGCGTGTGGCTGTAGTCCCCGGCACCCTTGCCGAAGCCGTACGCCGTCACCGGCGCGACCTCGTACACCCAGTCCTCGCCGCCGTGCCCGGCTTCACCGTAGAACGCCCCGTCCCGCACCTCGAACTGCCACTCGGGTCCGTACTTCGTCACGTACGCCTCCGCGATGCCCCGCAGCCGCGCATCGTCCTCAACCCTGCGCGCCGTGCCCTCCACCACCAGGTCCAGCCCTTCCCCCAGCGCATTGCACCCCGTCGTCACCGCACACTCCGGGTTCCCCGCCAAATTCCTGGCCTTCTGCTCCCCGCGCCCCGTAACGAAGTACAACGCCCCCTCCAACCACACCGCGATCAGCGGCGTGACATGCGGCCGCCCCTCCGCCCGCACCGTCGACAGCCAGTACAACTCCGCCCCCGCCAGCCGGTCCCGTGCCTCGGCCCACCCCTTCGCGGCCGCGCCCTGATCGCTGTACCGCGTATCCACCTCGGTCGCCGTCGGCTCGCTCTCCGCCATGAGCCCGCTCCCTTCGTCACCACCATGGGAACGCTGGACCCAGCCACCCGCAACTCACGACCGCCGCCCGCGCCCCCGAACGCGCCGGACCATCCCCGTCAGCAGGAAACCGGCCAGCCCCAGGACCACCCACCCCACAATGGCACCCGGCACTGACACCTGCGTCTGATTGCGCAGCACCGAGAGCCCGCCCAGCACAGCCAGCACCGCCACCGAGAAGCTCGCCCCGGCCATCAACAACCATCGCAGCATGGTGGCGCCGTGCCTCACTCGCTCGGAAACGCGGCCGCTGCCACGAATTACGAGCCGGCCGCCCTACAGTGCTCAACGCCCGCCGCCATCAGCCGACACGGCCAACCGGAAGAGGTCCCGCCCCATGCCCAACGCCCTCTTCGTCGGCCTCTGCACTCTCGACGTCATCCAGCTCGTCGACCACGTCCCCGCCCCCAACGAAAAGCTCACCGCCCTCGCCCAAACCATCGCCGCCGGCGGCCCCGCCACCAACGCCGCCGCCACCTTCAGCCACCTCGGCGGCACCGCTACCCTCCTCACCGCCATCGGCACCCACCCCCTGGCCGCAGGCATCACCGCCGACCTGGCCGCCCTGGGCGTAACCGTCCTGGATCAGACCCCCGCGGACGCCAACCCACCCACCGTCTCAACCATCCAGATCACCGCCGCCACCGGCGAACGCGCCGTCGCCTCCACCAACGCCGCCCACCGCCACCTCACGCCCCCCGACGACCTGGCAGCCCTGGTCGCCGCGGCCGACTTCATCGAACTGGACGGACACCACCTCGACCTCGCCATGCCCGCGGCCCAAGCCGCCCGCCGCCTCGCCCGTCCCACCCTCCTCGACGCCGGCAGCTGGAAACCCGGCACCGAAGCCCTCCTCCCCTCCATCGACATCGCCCTCTGCTCCGCCGACTTCCATCCCCCCGGCACGGCTCTCCCCAGCGACACCCTCGCCTTCCTCCACGACCACGCCGTCCCCTGGGCCGCCATCTCCCACGGCCCCGCCCCCATCCTCTGGTCCGGCCCCAACTGCGGCGGCACCGTCCCCGTCCCCGCCCTCCCCGTCGCCGACACCCTCGCCGCCGGCGACATCCTCCACGGCGCCCTCACCTACTACCTCGCCGCCGGCGCGGGGCCCCTGGACCCCCACACCTTCCCCGCCGCCCTGACCCAGGCCGCCGCCATCGCCAGCCGGTCCTGCGCATCCTTCGGCACGCGCGCCTGGCTGGGCGCGAGCGCCACATCAGGACCGGCTACGCCTGCGTAGCCGCACAGCCATGACGGCGAACAGGAACCCGGCCAGCCCCATGACCAGCCATCCAACAAACGCCTCGGAGAGTGAAAGCTGCTTCTCCTTCGGCAGCAGAGCAAGGCCACCCAGCACGGCAAGCGTGGCGAACATGTAACTGAGCCCTGCCATGAGCAACCACCGCAGAACGCGCCTCATCTGCAGGTTCGACGACCTCTCGGGCATGCTGCTTCCGCCTCGCTACTCGATGATGTTGTGGCACTGCGACCCGCGCTTCTCCCCACCGGCGAAGAATTCCGCGCAAGCCTTCCCGTAGTGCTTCAACGTCCGCCTCGACGAGTCGACACGGCCCACCGACGTGACAAAGCTGCAGCTGTAGTGCATATCCCCCTTACTCCTGAGGTACGTCTCTCCATCCGCGTCGGCATACCGCCAGTCGATCCGCCAGTTGCACCACTTCCCGCCCCCGGTGTCAGCCCCGAACACGTCCTGCACCGAAGCCTCCTGCCGGGTGATCGTCCGGCCATGCCCCTGAATGAAATGACCGATCGTCGCCCCAGGCGCACACAGATTCACGCCCTTCACGGAGTAGCAAAAGCTGCCCACCTTGCCGTACCCGACAGCACTAGCGGACGCGGGCGATGCCGCCGCCAACAGGGTGGCCGCCGCCGTGGAAGCCGCGAGGAACAGACGACGGCTGGACTGCACGACTCGACTCATGACACACGCTCCGACGCTCGGGACTCCAGATGCTCCGGAAACGTCGCTCGCCGATCAGCGGATACGTGATGTTGCCCGGCAGTGACACAAGGTCGCTCGCAGGGGTGTTGCAGGAACGTTCAAGCCCCAGCTTCGCAACAAGATCTACGCGAGCTTCTTCTCTCCTACCGAAATGATGAACTGCGCCCAAGAAGACTGCGAGAACGCCAGCGCCGGGCCCTCAGGACGCTTAGAGTCACGCACCGCCACGAAGTCCGCGAGAATCGCCGTCTCCACGCACTCGCTCGTATTCGCCCCGCTGTAGGAGGACTTGAACCACATCCCTTGCGGCACGTGCGGAATCAACTCGCGCATCACAACTCCTCACAGACTCGTTCGATCAGGGCCGAGGAGGCGGCCATGTCCAAGGCTTGCGCTCGCAGGTAGTCGAAGGCCAACCGGTATCGCGCCAACTCTTCCTCCTTTTCCATGAAGAGCGACCCGACATGGATGTCGACGTACACAACATCCAATGACGGTTCGCTGCCTCCGAGGATCACAAAGCTGCCCATGGCCGCAGAGTGCGCACCCTTGGAGAAGGGCAGCACCTGGAGGGTGATGTTCGGCGCTTCGTTGGCAGCCAGCAAGTGCGTCAGCTGTTCCCGCATGACGTCCCTGTCGCCAACCACTCGTCGGACGACCGATTCGTCGAGTACCGCCCAGAGGTGGGGAGGGGTGGGGCGGCTGAGAATTTCCTGCCGCTTCATGCGGATGTCCACCAGCCGATCGACTTCACTCGGCGGAAGGCGCATTTCGGAAGCGTGCTGGACAGCCTCGTTGTATCTGCGGGTCTGCAGCAAGCCAGGGACGTACAGGCAGGCGAAGTGGTCCTCGCGCGTTGCCTCGTCCTCCAGCGTGAGCAGGAGGTTCATGCTCTCCGGGATCGAGTCGGCGAACGAATTCCACCAGCCCTGCTGCTTCGCGTCCTTGGCCATGTTCACGACGGCCTCGCGCTCCACATCGCTGGCTCCGTACTCGCGACAGAGCGCATCCACGATGGGCCACTTGACCGGTCCCTCGGTCGTCTCGTACCGGCTCACCGTGGCTTTGGACACTCCGACCAGACGGCCGGCCTCTTCCAGCGTCATGCCCTTGCGCGAACGCAGCTTGCGCATGGTGGCACCGAGCTGGCGGCGGCGAGTAGTGGCTCTCGCTGTCATGACTGCTACCTTCCTTTGGCGCCGGCCCCTCGCTTGACCAGCGGCAACAAGGCTATGTCTCGGCTCAGTTGATGCACCACCAGATTCACCCTCGGAAATCTTGTGAGAAGTTACATGGCGGAACATCTCATGCGATACTCGATCGCAGAGCGCTAGTAGTTGCCTACGCCCAGTGACCTCGAAGGGGGCTGTAGTCGTGCCCATTTACCGAGCCAACGAACCCCACCGACAGTGCGTCCTGCCCTTTGAGGCCGAGCCGCAAGCTCTCGCAGGCCTCCGCCGGGCCGTGGGCCGCCAGCTCGCGGCATGGGACGTCTCAGGCATCACCGACGACGCCCAACTCGCCGTCTCCGAGCTTGCGGCCAACGTGATCAGACACGTTGGCGAGGGGTCCGCCGCGACCCTGGTGATAGAGGATGCCGCCGACCGCCTCCGCATTGAGATGCACGACACCAGCCCCGTTCTCCCCCGATGCCGCCAGGCGTCGCCCTTCGAGGAATCCGGCCGGGGGCTCGGCCTCGTGGCCGCCGTCTCCGACAGCTGGTTCGCCCACTCCACGGTGGCAGGCAAGGCCGTCTGCTGTGAGTTCTCGAACCCCAGGGTCGTGTCGAGACCGCCCGCCGGTCACGAGAGGGTGGAGCGTGGAATGACGATGATCGAGCTCTACGCCTTGCAGTGGCGCAGTAGCGAGTCCCGCCCTCTCCGCAGCACCCCGGCGGTAGCGGAGACCGCTGCCGAAATGATCACCGACCTCCTCTACTGGCTCTCCGACCGAGGCTGCGACCCGGACGACATCCTTGACCGTGCCCAGATGCACTTTGAGGCGGAGCTGCTCAAGAAAGCCTGCGGATCCTCATCCCGCCGCGATAGCTGAGTACGTCCAGACGTCCGCCGGGAGCTCGTGCTGGAGTTTCCATACGATGCCCATCGGGTTGCTGCCCTTGTGTTCGACGTAGTGGGCAGGGCCGAGAAGCATCCAGGGCTGGGGACCGCCGATGTCGGTCTTCTTGTAGCGGCGGACGAACAAGAGGACGTGTGTGCCCATATCGCGGTGCTTCCGGTAGCGGAGGCCGGTCGGCGAAGCGCTGGATGTCTGGTTCTGGGACTCCCAGTGGAAGAGGGACTCGCTCATGGCGTAGTCCTTGTACCGGGTCTGAGGGGAGAAGTCTTTCTCGTCTTTTTCGAGGGTGATGAGCAGTGCGTCGGTCTGGATGCTCTCGCACCACTTCACACCCTCGCGAAAGTGCCCGGGCAGAAAGCCGCCGACGGCGGACTGGGCCAGCGCGGGCAGGATCTCCTCGCGGCTGTAGGAAGCGTGGACGGTGAGGGGCAGCTTGTGGTGGGCGCCCAGCAGGGGGATGGGGATGTGCTCGGCTTGCTCCAGGCCGTACGAGAGGACCTGGTCGAGCTCGCTGCGGAAGGCGGACTGAGCGCGGAGCGCGTCCAAGCCCTGCTGGTAGGTCGAGAAGCCGTTGCCGAGCGGCCAAAGGGAGAAGAAGAGCATTTGGGCGTAGGCCTGACCCTGCTCGTCCAGTTCGTCGTAGCTGGGAGCGTCGTCGGTGAGGAGGTGTCGGTACGCGGTCACGCGTGCCGGATCATCGACGTGGAGGAAGGCGGAGACCCGCTTAAGCAGCTCGGTCTCGCCGGCCGGGGCGGGGTCGACGAGCAGCTTGGTCCGGCGGAGGAGGCCTGTCCAGGAGTTGCCGTTGCCGCGGTAGATCTCCTTGAGCTCTCGGCCGCTCTCGCGGAGGTAGTCGGCGAGGGCGGGCTCGGCGTAGGCGCTGACCTCGCGGGCGAGTTGGGTGACGTTGACGCTGAGCTGACTGCGGACGTTGTCGATGATGAGCTGCTTGGCCTTGGGCTCAAGGATGATCTGGCAGCCGGAAGGCAGCTGAGGGAAGTCGTGCTCGATGTTGGCCAGCAGCCGATTGCGGGTGAGGTTCGTCAGGGCGCGGAACTGCTCCTCGAAGCGGAACTCCTTGCGGTGCTGGCCGATGAAGTCCAGGACGGTGAGCACGGCCTTGCCCTCGCTGCGGCGCAGACCGCGCCCGAGCTGCTGCAGAAAGACTGTGGCACTGGCGGTCGGCCGGAGGAGGAGCAACGTATCTACGTCGGGGATGTCGAGCCCCTCGTTGAAGAGGTCAACGGAAAACAGGATCTGAAGCGTGCCGTTTTTGAGTTCGTCGAGGGCTGCTTTACGCTCCTCGCGCGGGGTGTCGCCCGATAGGGCCTTCGCGTTGAGGCCGGCCCTGCGGAAGAAGTCAGCCATGAAGTGCGCGTGAGCAACTGAGACACAGAACCCCAGAGCACGCATACGTCCGGGGTCAGAGACCTTGCTATTGACCGCCTGGACGACGAGGCGGGCGCGAGCATCGTTGCCGGTGAAGAGATTGTCCAGAGCCCCGATGTCGTAGGCGCCGCGCTTCCAGGTGATGGCGCTCATGTCAGTGTTGTCGGTGACGCCGAAGTAGTGGAAGGGGCTCAGAAGGTCGTTCTCGAGAGCTTCCCAGAGCCGCAGCTCAGCGGCGATGCGGCCATCGAAGAACTCGTCCTGGATGTTGCGACCGTCCATGCGCTCAGGCGTGGCGGTCAGTCCGAGGAGTTCTTCGGGCGCGAAGTGGTCGACGATCTTCCGGTAGGTCGGGGACACGCCGTGGTGGAACTCATCGATCACGACAACGTCGAAGTGGCCGGAGGCAAAGCGCTCCAAGGAGCGGGCGTTGAGTGACTGGACGCTCGCGAAGACGTGGGTCCAGTTCTCCGGGATCTCGCCTCCGACGAGAAGTTCCCCGAAGTTCGGGTCGACCAGGACGTCCTGATAGGTGCGGAGCGATTGCTCCAGGATTTCCTTGCGATGCGCGACGAAGAGCAGCTTCAGATCGCGGCCGAGCTTCTTGCGGAGATGCTTGTAGTCCAGGGCCGCCATGACCGTCTTGCCGGTGCCCGTGGCGGCCACGAGAAGGTTCCGGTGGCGGTCGTGGACGTCACGCTCGACCTCCAGCCGTTCCAGCATGTCGCGCTGGTGCGGGTACGGCCGAACCTCAAGCCCGGACAGGCTGATTTTGCGCGTGCCCTGGCTGCTGGTGCCTCCGGCGGTGGCTAGCGCTTCGTCAAGCCGCTGGCCGTCGCGATCCGGGTCGTACGACTCAAAGGCAGGCTCGCTCCAGTAGGAGTCGAAGGTCGCTTCGAACTTCTTCAGTACGGCGGGAGTGGCGACCGAGGACAGGCGGACGTTCCACTCCAGGCCGTCGAGAAGCGCGGCCTTCGAGAGATTGGAACTGCCGACGTAGGCCGTGTCGTAGCCCGTCGCCCGGCGGAAGAGCCATGCCTTGGCGTGCAGGCGGGTGGAGCGAAGCTCGTAGTTGACCTTCACCTCGGCATTGAAGTCCCGGACGAGTCGGTCCAGGGCCCGGCGCTCTGTGGCACCTATGTAGGTAGTGGTGATGACGCGGATGGGGACTCCACGAGCGTGCGCCGCCTTGAGGGACTGCTCCAGCACGCGCAGCCCGTGCCACTTCACGAAGGCGCACAGCAGGTCAACCCGATCCGCCGTCGCGAGCTCGGCGCGCAGCTCGAAGCCCAGGCTGGGGTCCTCGGGGGAGTTCGTAATCAGAGCCGTCTCGGAGAGCGGGGTGGCGGGGCGCACGGCGTAGACGCCCGGGGCCTCCTCCTCCGTGAGTGCTAGCAGCTGACGCGGGCCGTCGACCACGAGGTCAACCCACTGCTTGGCGCCATCGACAGTCCCGAGCGACTCCAGGATCAGGTTCGCGGCGAGGACCTGTTCGGCGGGCGACAGGCCCTGGAGGACGCGTTCGACAGTGACCGCGATGTGGCGGGACAGGACATGCGGGGCGGATTCCTTGCCCACGACCTCGTCGATGGCTCCCCAGCCCTCGGCTCCCAGCTCCTTGATGCGCTCCTCAAGTCGGCTGGTGATGAGCTTCTCGTAGAGCCCAGTGACTGGGTGGAGATGGTGCGCCGCGTCAGTCACGTTGGCCCCCTGAGTCGTGTCGTGAAGGTCCAGTTCTAACAGGAGCCACTGACATGACTGGGCGGTGGCAGGTCGCGGGCTGGTTATTCGCTGGGGTCGGACCAGATGGTGACGGAGAAGCGGGCGGTGCTGTTTTCGAGGCCGTTGTTGGTGACTTCGAGGGTGGTGAGGAGGACGGCGAGGTTTCCGTTGCTGCCGGTCTGGAGGTACATGCAGTAGCTGTAGCCCTTTTGGATGGGCATGATCTTGTACTGGTAGGCGTGGCTGGTGGCCTCGGACTTGCAAAGTTTGGGGCCGATGGTGCCGGTCTTGGTCAGGCGGACGATGGTGTGGTCGTTGTCGGGCTCGATGTAGGGGTCGCCGCCTTGGGTGCCGCCGATGCGGAATTCGGAGCCGGCGGTGTTGCCCCTGGGCGGCTTGGTGCCGAAGTTCATGCCGCCGTAGCCGACGGTTTCAGTGTCGCGGTAGAAGACGAGCCAGCCGTCGTTCGCGATGGCGGTCGGGCCGGTGGAACTGCCGGTGGTGGCGGTGTCCGCGTTGGCGGCGGCGGGGTTGGCGGTGACCGTGGTGGTGGCCGTTGCGGTGACGGTGGTGGTGACGGTCGGGGTGGGGTTGCCGATGGGGAGGACGTTGGTCTTCGCCTGGAGGGTGGCGCCGCCGGCGAGGCCGAGGGTGGCGCCGCCGGCGAGGATGAGGGCGGCCATGCCGGAGAAGAGGGTGCCGATGCCTGCGGCGCGGGCGGTTGCGCTCGGGGCGCTGGGGGTGGTGCCGGGGGTGGTGGTGTGGTTGATGTGGACCTGGTTGCCCGTGTTGGTGTTCATGTTGGTGGGCGGGGTTTCGGGTGGGGTGGGATTGGTCGGTGTAGGCACATGTCCCCCTGTGATTGAGAATCAGATCGTTGCAGTAGGGATGTGCGGTTGTCCCGGGAACGGGGTGATATGCCGAAGCGTGACCTGAGGTGGTGCCAGGGCTAACTCGCGCGGCCCTGACGGGGGGTGTGGTCGTTCTGGTCGAGTTCGAAGGCGGGCTTGGACATCGTGTACAGGCGGCCGGACACGAAGGTCAGGCCTACACCGGATTCGGTGGTGCGTAGGCCGAGATGGTCGTCGCCTAGGACGAGGTTGGGGGCGACCAGCCAGGTGCCGCACGGTACGCGCCACACCCCGGCAGGAAGCGCTCGCCGAAGCTGCGCCGGACGGTGAGACCTGGTCGTCGTGGACCACGACGGAGGCGGCCATGAGCGCGGGCGGGGCGGCGTCGCATAACGGGGCTCGCGAACTCGTACGTTGTAGACGTCTGCTCGTACACGGTCACAGACAACGGACGGTTCCGACTGCCCCGCAGGTCCGGAGGGTGAGAACAGGCATGACGGAGAATCAGGTCGAGACGCCGGTCGTGGAGGGCTACGAGGCGGCGCTGGAGGCGCTCCGGCACGCGCCGTACGGCGGCGGGGAGCACGCGGACGCCGGCGCCGAGGCCGGGCGGGAGCTGGCCGTCTGGGAGCGGACGGTGCGGCGGATCGAGGCGGGCCACGGCCTCACGCAGGAGGGCTACCGGGAAGGGCTCACCGCCAGGGACCGGATCCCGGAGTACGTGCACGGGATGGGGGCGCCGGTCGGGGCGCTGTTCCGGGAGGCGCTGGGCGAGGTGGACGGGGTCTTCATGAGGCTGACGGTGGAGGACGAGGCGTGGCTCGGCGAGGCCGCCCACGGCCACGGGTGGTGGTGGCACCGAAGGCCCCGCACCGCGCCCTGGAAGGGGTGACACTGGAGGCATGTGCCGAAGCATCAAGACCCTGCGCCCGCCCGTGATGCCCGAGGTCGGCGAGGACGACATCCACGCAGCCGCGCTGCAGTACGTACGCAAGGTGTCCGGCTTCCGGGCCCCCGCCGCGCACAACCGCGAGGCCTTCGACCGGGCCGTGGAGGCGGTGGCGGAGGCGACCCGCGAGCTGCTGGACGACCTGGTGGTCCGAGGCGGGCAAACGGCTCAGGCCGCTCAGCCCGCGAGCTGACGCAGCCGCCCGGCCAGAAAGTCCCGTTCCACGCTGTTCTCGGTGAGGAGCAGCGCCTCCTCGTACGCCGTACGGGCTTCCGCCGTGCGCCCGAGGCGCCGCAGGAAGTCGGCGCGGGCGGCGGACAGATAGCCGTACCCGGCGAGCTGCGGCTCGGCGGCGAGGGCGTCCAGGGCCGCGAGGCCGTCCGCGGGACCGGCGGCGAAGCCGAGGGCGACGGCGCGGTTGAGGGCGACCACGGGTGAGGGCCAGAGCCGGACGAGCAGGTCGTAGAGGGCGACGACCTCACGCCAGTCGGTGTCGTCCCAGCTGGGGGCCTCGGCGTGGACGGCGGCGATGGCGGCCATCAGGGCGTAGCGGCCGGGCGGCCGATGGCGCCGGGCCAGTGCCTCCCGTATGAGGTCGATGCCCTCTGTGATGGCGGCCCGGTCCCAGCGCGTACGGTCCTGTTCCGCCAGAAGCAGCAGCCGGCCGTCGGGCGCGGCCCGGGTGTCGCGGCGGGCGTCGGTGAGGAGGATGAGGGCGAGCAGCCCGGCCACCGACGGGTCGGCGGGGAGCAGGGTGCGCAGCATGCGGGCCAGGTCGAGGGCGCGCTCGACCAGGTCGCGGCGGACCAGGTCGTCGCCGGCGGGGGCGGTGTGGCCGGTGGTGAAGAGCAGTTGGACGACGGTGAGCACGGCCTCGACCCGCGCCGGAAGCTCCTCGGCGCGCGGCACCTGGTAGGGGATACCGGCGGCCGCAATCTTCTTCTTGGCCCGGGTGATGCGGGCCGCCATGGTCGGCTCGCTGACCAGGAAGGCCCGGGCCACCTCGGCGGTGGTGAGGCCGCAGAGCAGCCGCAGGGTGAGGGCGATCCGGGCCTCCTCCGCGAGGGCGGGGTGGCAGCACATGAAGATCAGCCGAAGGCGGTCGTCGACGAAGTCGTCCCAGGTGGTGGCCCCCATGGCTGACTCCTCATCGAGCAGCAGCAGCGGCAGCGAACGCCGCAGGGTGGCGTCCCGGCGCATCGCGTCGAGCGCCCGGTTGCGGGCGGTGGTGGTGAGCCAGGCGCCGGGGCGGCGCGGGATGCCGCCATCGGCCCAGGTGGTGAGGGCCTTGGCGTACGCGTCCTGGACGCACTCCTCCGCGACGTCCAGGTCGCGCGTGACGCGCACCGTCGCGGCGAGCACGAAGGCCCACTCGTGACGGTGCGCGTCGGCGACGGCGGCGGCGACCTCCGCGGCCACCGCGTCGGTGACGTCGTCAGTCAAAGTCGACGGCCCGGATCGGGCGGACCTCGACCCCGCCGAAGGGGGCCGGGACCTGCTGGGCGACGGCGATCGCCTCGTCCAGGTCGGCGGCCTCCACGAGATAGAAGCCGCCGAGCGCCTCCTTGGTCTCGGCGAAGGGCCCGTCGGTGACGGTGACGCCTCCCCCGTCCTTGCGGATGGAGGTGGCGGTGCCGGTCCGGTGCAGCGCCTCGCCCGCCCGAACCGCGCCGGCGTTGGCCTGCAGGAAGGCGGCGTGCTCCTTGTGGAGCTGCTCGACGAACTCGGGGCTCGTCCGGTCCCAGGACGCTTCGTCTCCGTAGATCAGGATCAGGTACTGCGACATGGCGCGGTCCTCTCTCGCCCGGCCCGCGGTTCGGGCCTTTCACCGATACGACGGGCGGCACCCGCCCGGATCGACACGACCTACCCGGCAATTTTCGCCGCTGTCGATCCGGGCCGCTCGAGTTCGTCGGGATGTCAGGACCCGGACTTCAGGGAGATCCGTCATGACGATGTACGTGCGGCGGTTCACGTGACGTCCGGGTAGCGAGCCCGAGTTGCCGAAAGTAGCCGACTGACTCCGCTACGTTATGCACCATGTCCTTGGTGAAACGTGCCCTTTTCGCGACGACCCTGACGGCTGTACTCCTGGTCGGGGCGGTGGTCGGCACTCAGTAGCGGCGATACGGGTCGTACGGGCCGGGCCCGTACGACCCGTACGGCTGCTGGTACGGCGGCTGCTGCTGATAGGGCTGCGGGTACGCGTACGGCTGGGTCCACACCGGCGGATACGGCGGCTGGATGGTGAACGCGGCCTGCGTAAGGGCGGGCTCGGCGACCGACTTGCGCTGCCAGAGGTGGTGCAGGAGCTCGTTCTCGCGGGCGGCGAAGTCGGGGCCGGCGGCGCCGCGGGTGGCGCGGGCGCGGAGGAAGGCCAGGGCCGTGGCGAAGGAGACGTACTCGCGTACGGTGCGGGCGGCGGCTTCGCCGTGGGTGTGGCGGGCCATCGTACGGGCCAGGCCGCGGGCCTTCATCGAGCCGAGGGCGACGGGTTCGGGGAGGCCTATCCAGCCGGCCATGGCGTAGACCGGGAGTTGGGTGCGGATGGTCTTCAGCTCGTTGGAGCGGGACCAGACGGCGAGCCAGACCAGCAGGCCGAACAGCGGGATCATCAGCATCGCGTAGACGGCGAGGAAGCCCAGCGGCGACAGCGACGCCGAGCCGTTCCAGGTGCCGTGCAGGACCATCGCGAGCAGCCAGCCGCCGAGCGGAGCCAGCCAGCGACGGGCCTTGCCGGGCGGGCTGGTGGCGGCGATGGCGAAGCCTATGCCGGTGAGCGAGGTGAAGAGTGGGTGCGCGAAGGGGGTCATCACGACGCGCACGAAGAAGGTCGCGGCGGTGGTGGAGGCGATGCCGCTGAAGCCGTACGCCTGGTCCTCGCCGAAGGCCGAGCCGAGATAGAGGATGTTCTCGGTGAACGCGAAGCCGGTGGCGGTCAGCCCGGCTATGACGACCCCGTCGACGATCCCGGTGAAGTCCCGGCGCCGGAAGAGGAAGAGCAGCAGGACCGCGGACCCCTTCGCCGACTCCTCGACCATCGGGGCCACGAAGGTCGCGCCCAGGGTGTTGGTCTGGGACGGCGTCGCGGTGAAGGTCGTGGCCAGCAGATGGGTCGCGTACGAATTGGCGAGGATCGCGACCAGCGTCGCCGCGCACGCGCCCCAGGCGAAGGCGAACACCGCGTTCCGCCAGGGCGTCGGCTCCACCCGGTCCAGCCACAGGAAGGCCGAGCCGAGCAGCGGGACCGGCAGGATCGCCAGGGCCAGGCCGACGAGGAACCCCTCGGTGCCGGTCTGACGGCGCACAAGAGCCAGGATGATCACGCCGCAGAGGGCGAGGACCGTGAAGAGGCCGACCACACGGAAGGTCTTGTTCTCCCAGAAGGGGCGACGCGGCTTGTAGTAGCCGCGACCGTCGTGGTGGACCGGATACTCGGGATCGGCCGGAGGGCTCGGTGGGGGCGAGTCGGGCGCATGCGCGTACGAGGACACCCATCGACCTTACGCGGTCGCGGCTTACGCCGTGCGAGTGTCCCTGGTTACACCGTGCGGGTGAACAGCAGGTCGTGGACCACGTGGCCCTTGTCGAGCCCCTGCTGCTCGAACTTCGTCATCGGGCGGAAGGCGGGGCGCGGCTCGGCGTAGCCCCCTGTTTCGTACGCGTTGGTGAGGTGCGGGTCGGCGGACAGCACCTCGAGCATCTGCTCGGCGTACGGCTCCCAGTCGGTCGCGCAGTGCACGGTCGCGCCGAGGCGCAGGCGGGACACGGCCAGGGACACGAACTCGGGCTGGATCATGCGGCGCTTGTGGTGCCGCGCCTTGGGCCAGGGGTCCGGGAAGTAGACGCGCAGCCCGGCGAGGGAGTCCGGGGCCAGCATGTCGCGCAGCAGGATGACGGCGTCGCCGTTCGCGACCCGGATGTTGGACAGGCCGTCCCGCTCCGCGAGCGAGATCAGATTGCCCTGCCCCGGCGTGTGCACATCGGCGGCCAGAATCCCGGTCCCGGGGTCGGCGGCCGCCATCTGCGCCGTCGCGTCGCCCATTCCGAACCCGATCTCCAGGATCATCGGGAGCCCGGGCGCCAGGTCCGCGCCCTTGAAGAGCTCCGCCAGGTCCAGGGCGCTCCCGTCGATGTCCACCCCCCAGTCCGCCCAGTGCCGCTCCAGCGCTGCCGCCTGGCCGGTGGTGACCCGGCCACGGCGCGGGTGGAAGGTGCGGATCCGGCGCTCGGAATGTGCCTCGGGATGCGGGTGGGCGGCGGGACCACCGGCGAAGCGGGGCGTGGGGGTGCGGGACATAATGCTCGATTTTACGGGGCGTGAACGGCTGCCAGTGCGCGGGCGGCCACCTCGCGGCCGATCGGCAGCGACGCGGTGGCGGCGGGGGAGGGGGCGTTGAGCACGTGCACGAAGGGGCCGCTGCCCGCGAAGAGGAAGTCGTCGACCAGGGTGCCGTCGCGCAGCACCGCCTGGGCCCGGACCCCGGCGGGGGCGGGCCGCAGGTCGGCGGGCTTGACGTCGGGCAGGAGGCGGGCGACGGAGGCGGTGAAGGCCCGCTTGGACAGGGACCGGTGCAGCTCCCCCGTCTCGTAACGCCAGTGCCGGCGCGCGATGCGCCACGTCCCGGGAAACGCGATCGTCTCCGCGACGTCGCGCGGCCGGACGGTCCGCCACCGGTAGCCCTCCCGGGCCGCCGCGGGCACCGCGTTCGGGCCGACATGGACCCCGCCGTCGATGCCCCGCGTCAGATGCACCCCGAGGAACGGGAACGCCGGGTCCGGCACCGGGTAGACCAGCCCCCGGACCAGGTCACGCGCCTGCGGCGCCAGCTCGTAGTACTCCCCCCGGAACGGCACGATCCGCACGTCCGGCGCGTCCCCGGTCATGCGGGCCACACGGTCACTGTGCAGCCCCGCGCAATTGACCAGCGCCCGGGCACGCACGGCCGACCCGGTCGCCGTCTCCACGACCACCTCGCCGCCCGCCGACCGGTGGATCGCCTTGACCTGCGCGTTGTACCGGATCCCCGTCCCCGCGTCGGTCGCCAGCCGCGCCAGGGTCGCGGCCACCGCCCCGTAGTCCACGATCCCGGTCGTCCCCACATGGATGGCCGCCTGCCCGTAGACATGCGGCTCGTACGCCGCGATCTGCGCCGGCCCCAGCTCCTGTACCGGAATCCCGTTCTCGCGGCCACGCTGCACGAGCGCGTGCAGCCGCGGAAGCTCCTCCCGCTCCGTCGCCACGATCAGCTTCCCCGTGACGTGGTGCGGGATGTCATGTGCCGTGCAGAACTTCACCATCTCCGCTGCGCCCTGGGTCGCATACCGCGCCTTGAGCGACCCAGGGCGGTAATAAATCCCGCTGTGGATCACCCCGCTGTTCCGCCCCGTCTGATGCCGGGCCGGAGCTGCTTCCTTCTCAAGGACCGTGACCTTGCTGCCGGGCGCGGCCCGGGTCAGGGCATAGGCCGTGGACAGGCCGACAATGCCGGCGCCGATCACCACGACGTCTGCGGTTTCCACGGGGCGCACCTCCCGGTTGGTTTCCTCCCCCACCCTGCCCCTTCCCGAAACCCTGGCACACTCGGCGACGGCGAGAAGCCCGACGGCGCCGGCCCGTGGGCCCCGGGCATCGTCGCCGGGTGGCAAATTCAGCCTGTCCGGCGTTTGAGGACCTGGGGGCACTCTCCCCCAGACTCCGTCCGGGGGAGGACCCCCACCCAGCCGCCAGGCTGGGGGGAGGGTCCGGGGCGGAGCCCCCAGCGGGGTCCGGGGCGGAGCCCCGGTTTCGGGAAGGGGCGGGGTGGGGGAAAACTATGCCGGTGCCGCCAGAAACGGACGGGCACGTTCGCGGAGCTCGGCGACGCGCGGCTCGTGGCCGTACGGCTCGAGGCGGTGCAGAAGGTCCCGCACGTACTCCGTGGTCCGGGCCGACGAGATGCGCCCGGCGACCTCGACCGCCTTCGTACCGGCCGCGCACGCCGCATCCAGGTTGCCGGACTCGAGCTCGGCCACAGCGGAAACGACCAGCCGAAGCCCATGGCTGCGGACGAACTCCTCCGTGGGCCGGGCGAGCGCCGTCTCCGTGAAGCTCCGCGCCTGGCGCGGCTTGCGCAGGTCCCGGTAGCACTCGGCGGCGTCGGCGGCGAGCCGGTCGTACGAGTAGAAGCCGAGCCACGCCGGGTCCGCGTCGCCGTCCCGGGACCGCTCCAGCCAGCCCTCCGCCGCCGAGATGGCGGCAGCGCAGGCGGCGGATTCGCCGGCCTTCGCGTGGGCGCGGGCTTCGACGAGGTGGAAGAAGGACATGGTGCGGGCGGTGGCGAGGCCGCGGTTGCGCTCGAGGGCGGCCTGGGCGAGGTCGACGCCTTCGTCGGCGAAGCCGCGGTAGGTGGCCTGGAGTGACATCGATGCCAGGACGTAGCCGCCGAGCGGCACATCCGCCGCGGCCCTGGCGAGCCGCAGGGCCTGGATGTAGTACCGCTGGGCGGCTTCCTGCTGGCCGGTGTCGAAGGCCATCCACCCGGCGAGGCGGGTGAGTTCGGCGGTGGCGCCGAAGAGGGAGCGGCCGACGTCGTCGCTGTACGAGCCGAGCAGCAGCGGCGCGGCCTCGACGCGAAGGCATTCGGGCACCATCCCCGAACGCCAGTCGCCGCCACCGTACTTGGAGTCCCAGCGGCGCGCGTCCTCCGCCGCCTCGCGGAGCTTGGCGACGTCGGAGTGGCCGACGTGGTTCATGCCGGGGGCCGCGGCGTCACGGGCGACGCGCGCGTCGGCGGGGGTTATGAGCCAGCGCGAGGCCGGGGTGACGTACGCCGAGACGGCGAAGGAACCGGCAAGGCTCTGCCAGATGCCGCTGCCGCTGCCGCCGGGGCCGCGGCGGCCGGCGAGGTCGAGGCGCCACAGGTCGGTGGCGGACTTGACGGCTTCGCCGACGTCGCGCGGGAAGGCGAGGCCGACCTCGGGGGCCGGGTCGGCGTCGGCGAGGCCGATCTCGTGCAGGGGCACGGGGCGGCCGAGCTTGGAGCCGATGGCGGCGGCGATGAGGTGGGGCGCGGCGCCTTGGGGGACCATGCCCTTGGTGACCCAGCGGGCGACGGATGTCTTGTCGTAGCGGAGGGTCAGCCCGCGCTGCGCGCCCAGGTCGTTGACCCGGCGGGCGAGTCCGGCGTTGCTGATGCCGGCCAGCGAGAGAAGGGTGCCGAGTTTTTCATTCGGCCCTCGGTGTTCCTTGTTCATGAGCACTCCTCGCCGGACGCCCTACGACGCAAGTTCGACGCAAGAACGGCCGCCCCGACTCCACTTGTGGAGACTTCGGGGCGTTCGCAAACTCGGGTGCACCCAGAGTAGTTCGCCGCATCCCGACCGTTAAGAGCTGTTGTCCCGGATGGCGAGATTCCTGCCCTGCTGCTGGCGCGTGCTCCCGGCGTATGCGGCCGTGCGCCCGGCTGCGCGCTCTGTGCCGGTTCGGGCGGGAGCGCTTCCATGGTGGCGTGGGTCGGCCCGCGGCCCCCATTAGCGGCTTTGGGGGGAGACGGCGGGCCAGGGGGCTCCGTCGTCACAATCCCCGCGGGCGGCGGACCGGTCCGGGAGGCGCAGCCACGCCTCCCGGACCGCGGCGCGCCAGGGCTTTACAGGGCCGTCAAGAATATTTCGGGAGCCTCAAACATTTTGGCGTGAAAGCGACGTTTCAAGTCCGTAAAGCTGTGCGAAGTCGCCTTTCGGGCACGGGAGTTGCAGATGGCCTGACCACGAAACGACCCTGAACCCGCCCTGAACCGGCCCTGTTGGCGGCACGGCCGGTAGCTCGTCCCTGCCCTCATACACCTCTTTGCGCCCCGCTCCGTGGCAGCATGTTGCCCACACGGGAGCGGAGGCGGCGATGCGGTGGCTGGTGGGGTGGAGCAGCGCCGCCGCGGGGCCAGGTGGCCCCGGAGCGGCGGTACGGACGGTGGTGCCTGTCGGGGCGCAGCTCCTGTGGGGTGATCCGGACCCCCTGTGGGTGGTGGGCGACTGGCGGTCCGACGAGGTACGGATCGTGCAGGCGGAGCCCAACGGCGGGCGTAGCGGGGGGCGTAACGGCACGGACGGTGGCAACGGACGCGGAAACGGGCACGACCCTCAGGTGGCCCGGCTCGCCGTGCTCGGGCGCTGCCATGCCTCCGAGAACGAGCTGAGGGTCGGTCTCTTCGCCGCTCGGGGTGGGGCGTTGCGGCATCTCACCGCCTGGCCCGGGAGTTACACGGCGGTCCTGCAGATCGGCCGCCGCATCACGGTGCTCGGTGACCTGGCGGGCGCACGGCCGGTGTTCCACACGCGCTGGGCGGGCGGCACGGCGTACGCGACCGCCGCGCTCCCCCTCGCCGACCTCACCGAGGCCGCCCTGGACGTCACCCATCTGGCCGCCCTGCTCGCCTGCCCCGACTCGCCCGAAGCGCTGGGCGACGGCACGCCGTACGCCGGCGTACGGCGCGTCGCGCCCGGCCATGCGCTGATCCTGCGCGACGGGGTGCCGCAGATCGCCGACTACGAACCGTCCGCCTCGCTCGTCGTGGGCGCCCCGACCTCCGACGCGGACACCGCGATCGCCGGGGTGCGGGACGCCCTGATCGACGCCGTACGGGCCCGGCTGGCCCAGCCCCGTTTCGTACCGGAGCCCGGCGAGACCCCCGCGCCCGGCGTGGGCGCCGACCTGTCGGGCGGCGCCGCGTCCGCCACGCTCGCCCTGCTGGCCGCCGGGCTGCCCGGGATGCCGGGCACGCCGCTCGGCCG
>NZ_RJVR01000008.1 GCF_003999195.1 Streptomyces soli | reverse complement strand
TCAGCGTCAGCCGCGTGGTCGTGCGCGAGGCACTCAAGGCCCTTGAGCACAAGGGACTGCTGATCATCCGGCAGGGACAGGGAACCGTGGTCGCGCCAGTCACCCGCTGGGATCCGCTCGACTCGACAGTCCTGGACGCCCGCATCCGGCACGACGACGGCCTCGCTCTGCTGGACAACCTCGTCCAGGTGCGCTGCGCGCTGGAGTCCGAACTGGCGGGAACGGCGGCGACCCGGCGTACCGAGCGACAGCTGATCGAGATGAACAGCGTCCTGGCCGAGATGGAGCGCGTGCTCAGGCGGCCCGAGCAGTACCTCGCCCTGGAAGTCGAGTTCCACGATCACATCATGCAGATGGCAGGCAACGACGTCGCGCGAGCGGTCGTGACAAGCATCCACGATCACGCCCGAGACAGCAGCAGGTACTGCGGCGGTGAGCTCGACAAGCAGATCGCCGCCGCCCACCTCGGTCACGCCGCGATCGCACAGGCGATCACCGACGCCGACGAACTCGCAGCACGCACCGCGATGCGCGCGCACATCCTGGACTCCTGGCATTCCAAACAGAGCCGGCAAACTGGATGCTGCTCGTGCCGATAAATCATCCGTGCTGGTCGTGTGCCACGAACGCTGACGGAGGAGTCGATGTAGAGGCCTTCGCAGGCGGGCTGTGCAGGAGATGGAGGTAGGTCCTCCGGAGCCACTCTGCAGGGGGAGGCTCCAAACCGCCGCAGGCTGTGCCGTTTAAGGCGCCGGTTGTGGTGAGCGCTGTGCTAAAAGGCGCGGCTTGATCGCGCCAGGTACCGCTTTACCGGCCGTCTCACCTGGCGAGCCGTCTGCAGGAAATGCCGGCTCAATTGCGGCCATTGCGGTCGATCAAGAAGGAAGTACCCCCGCACAGAGCTCGCATGGACATGAAGCTCATCGGGGCCGTCTCCCCTCCAACGACCCGCGAACCTGCCCCCTGCTGCCTTCCCCAGACCCGCACCCGGTGGCAACGACGGCAGGGGTTAGCGGAGGTGAGGGGGCGCCGAGCGCGGTGCCCACTGGCGCTGCGGTGAGAAGGGACGGCGTCTCGGGCAGCCAGGACCGTGGTCAGGAGCCCCGCCTCGTACACCGTCGGGATGGCGCCGAGCGCGCGCACCCGCTCCTGATTGGCCTGGGACGCGGTACCGATGACCGTGGCGCCGCGCGCGACGGCGAACTGCACGGCGACGACGCCCACCGCGCCGCTCGCGCCGTGGATGAGCGGCGTGTCCCCGGCGCCGACCTTCAGCAGGTCGATAGCGCGGGTCGCGGTGTCCACGGCGACCGGGAGTGTGACTGCGGCCGGGTAGTCCACGCCGTCGGGCAGTGCCGTGCACGCGCTGGCGAGGGCATACTCGGCGTACGACCCGGCGGGCGCGTCGGCCCAGCCGACGACCCGGTCACCGACGGCCACACCGGTGACGCCGTCGCCGAGGGCGTCCACGACCTGCGAGTGCCGATTATTACTTCCGGGCAGGTCAGGCGCGTGTGCGTACTCGTGAAGGATGCCACCGAGTCGGTCACGTCGATAGATGTCCAGCCGGTCGAGTCGGTCGGGGTTGGTGATCGGTTCGGGGGCTGGCCGCCGGGGTGCTGCGCAGGGTGCGGTGGGGACGATGCTGGTTGTAGAACACTGCGAACTCGGCGAGTGCGTGGAGCAGGTGGGCCTGGTTCCAGACCAGGGTGCGGTCGAGTAGCTCGTGTCTGCAGGTCTGCACCCGCACCCAGCCTTCGGCCGGGCCCCCTGTTCCATGATCGAGTTCATGCGGGAGACGCGGATGCCGGTGGTGACGACCTCGATGCCCTCGGCAGCGAAGACGGCGTCGAATGCTCGGGTGTACTTGCTGTCGCGGTCCCTGATCAGGTGTGTGACCGTGACGCCGACGTCCTGAAGGTCCATGATCAGGTTCCGGGCGGCCTGGGTCACCCAGTCCGCGGTGGGGTGTGCAGTGGCGCCGAGGACGCGAATGCGGCGATTGGCGTGTTCGATGACGGCGAAGACGTACACGCTCGTGCCGTTAAGGGTGGTGGCGGTGAAAAAATCGCAGGCCAGGATCGCGTGGGTCTGGCTGCCCAGGAAGGCGGCCCAGGTCTGGCGGTCGCGTTCAGGAGCGGGCTCGATCCGTGCTGCTTCAAAATCTCCCACACGGTGGAGGGTGCGATTTTGATGCCGAGGGCAGCGAGTTCACCGTGGATGCGCCGGTAGCCCCACCCGGAGTTCTCGCGGGCCAGGCGCAGGACAAGAGCCTGGACGCTGCTGGGGGCACCTCCCGGCCAAAGGCTGGGGGAGGGTGGGTGGTCGGCCGGGCTGCTTACGACGGGAGGCGTCGGCGTGGCGGCGGCGCATGAGGTCGCGGTGCCACCTCAGAATCGTGTCCGGGGAGACGAAAATGAGATGTGGCAGCCCTAGGAAGCACGAGGCGGCACGATCGCTTTCGTACTCGTAATGCGTAGGTCTCGGGTTCGAATCCCGAAGGCGGCTCCATGGTGAACCCCAGAGGCCTGCTGGGAAGGCAGTCCGCCGCCCAGCGCGTGTGTGGCGGTGTCCGCGGACCGAAGCCGCGACGGTGCCGGTGCTCAGGGAGGCGGTCTGCGCGGTGGTGCCGAAAAAGACGGCCGCGGTGCCCGAGACTGCCGGGGTCGTCGTCCCCCAGGATGTCGCCCATGGTGCTGAGAAGCTCGGCGATCTCCTTGGGGCGCTGACTCAGAAGGATCCGCTCGAGGACTTCCTATTCCCGGCCGAGACCCACGCCGCCGTCGGGTTCCCCTGAGAACCGGGACATGACATGGCGGAATCCCATTTCCGGGCCATCGGGAGGATTCTTCGCAGCGTCATCTCCATGGCGATCCGATCGCTCTGCCCTACCCGTGGTATACGACGCGTACGACGATCGCGTCGGCCGACAGCTCATCGAGGTAGGCGTTGAAGTAGCGGCGGAGGTCCAGGCCCGCGATGCCGCGCCATTGGCCGTCCAGGGTCAGCAGGGCGTTGGTGGGCAGGACGGCCGAAGCCCGCTCCTCCACGTAGGCGGCGAGGTCGTCGCCGATGCCGCCCACCGGGTAGCTTCCGATCCGATCGCGCAGGTCGGGCCGTTCGTCGTGGAGAGCCTTGAGGATGGCCTGGCCGAGGTACTCCTCGTGAACGCGGCGGGGCGGGTAGGCGGGGTCTCCCCGGTGCTTGTCCCAGAAGTAGTCCAGCGGGCGGGCGGCGGGGTGGCGGGCTGCGAACTGGTGCCAGTCGTGGAAGTCGCGGGCGGCCGCGGCGGCCACGGGCCGACGGGCGGCGTCGAAGTCCAGGAGCCGACGTGGGCCGCCGTCGCAGGTGCCGGGCGGGAAGACCCGGGGTTGGCCTCGTAGGTCCAGCTCGCCCCTGATGAGGCGGGGGTCGTCTTCGGACCTGTGGAGCACGGGGAATTCACAACCACGGCCGTCGATCTGCCAGTAGTCCCACTCACCCATCCACTCGGGGTCGTCGGGGACGTCCTCGCGGTTGTAGTCGTAGGGGGCCATGGCCACGCTGATGGCCTCGTGGACCTCCCCCCTGTCGCAGGGGGGAAGGCACACGGTCACGTTTTCCTTCACCATGGGCGCTCTGCCTGCTTCTCTCTGGTTTTCCGGTGCTTCTAGGTCGGCGGCTGGCGGCCGCAGGGGGGCCCATGAGCCCGGTCGGGTCGCAGCCGGTCTTTTCCCAGTACTGGTAATCGCGCATCGCGCCGTAGATGGTGAAGAGCTCGCCCACGACGCCGAAGGCGCCCATGATCTTACCCATGCGGCCTCCGCCGCCCCCGGTCTCCGGTTCGGCGAGGGTGGGCGTTCTCGGGGTCTTGCCCGCCTGCTCGCCGGGGATGATGGTGAGGGTTCCGCCAGGGACCTTGCGGATCAGCGGCTGCAGTCGATGGGTGTCGAATTGGTTGTCTGGGAAGATCACCCGGACGTTCTTGTTGCTCACGAAGCGGTCCCGGATCGCCTCCGCCTCGGCCTGGCTCTTCGCCACGTAGACCACGTTCTGGGTCTGGCCCTTGCCCTGGGGGTCCATCTTGTTGCTGACGGCCTTGGCGGTCGTGTCCGGGTCGAACACCTTGGCGTTGCTCTCGTTGGCGTCCCATGTCTCGACGCTGACGATCTTGCCGTTCTTCCAGGTCACCTTGATGAAGTCGGCGGTCGCCCCGGCGGCGGTGTGGTTGCCGTCGGCGCCGTGCCAGAGGCCCTTCTTGGGAACGACACCCTGTCGTCCTGCCAGAGGTACTGGGAGCCGCTGCCCTTCTCGGAACCGTCGTAGTACTTGCCCGCGTTGCGCAGGTCCTCGTTGTACAGGCTCTTGTCCGCGGAGCGGACGGTGAACTTCTGCGCGGCGCTGCCGTCGCAGGTGGCGAGGAGGATCTTGGTGCCGTTGACGGTGCCGTTGACGGCGGCGCACTTGCCGAGGACCTGGAGGGTGTCGCCGGTGAGCTTCCACTGCTGGGCGAGGGTGTTGTTGCAGCTGTAGAGCTGGACCGGGTTGCCGTCGGCGGTGGAGCTTCCGGCGTCGTCCAGGCACTTGCCGGACAGGCCCGCTATGGGGCCGGAGCCGTCACCGAACTTCCTCCTTCCGCCAGCGTGCCATGGCGTCCGAGCCGCCAATCTCGCGGGCAAGGCGCAAGCCGGCCAGCATTCCGGCGACGTCACGCTCGTCGGTGAGGAATCCGGGGTCGACCAGTGGCGCGGCCCCGGGATCCGCCGACGCGAGTCGCACCGAGCCGCGGCTGCGGGGGCGCAGCAGACTGAATCCGATGGTGAAGCCGCTCTCCGGGCCGAGCATCGCGGACGGGGTGAGCGGGACGTCGCAGAAGAGGACGTGCATGTCCGGCTCATCCAGCGTCTGATCGGTGCGCAGGGCCCCGAGGATGTCACCGTGGTTGTTCTCGCCGGGCGGGACGGGGCGCGCGGCGGCGTAGACAACGCTCCCGAGCGGGTGATCGGACAGGTTCTCACCGACACCGGGCACGTCTGCCACGATCTGGATGCAGTGCGAGCGCAGGGCGTCCGCCGGCCCGATGCCGGACAGGTGCAGCAGCTGAGGTGAGCCGATCACTCCGGCACAGAGGACGACCTCGGAGTCGGCCCAGGCCGTCCACCTCTGGCCGTTGGCCTCCGCGTACTCCACTCCCGTGCAGCGATTCCCCGAGATCATCAGGCGATGGACTTGTGCGTCGTTGATGACGGTGAGATTCGGCCGACGCCGCATCACCGGACGCAGGTAGGCGTCGGCGGCGGACTGACGGTTGCCGTCGACGATGGTCATCTCGTACCAGGACGCACCTTCTTGATCGGCGCCGTTTAGGTCGGCCGAGTAGGGATGACCCAGTTCCTTGAATGCCGCCAGGCAGTCGACGGCTGCGGGGGGCTGCCGCCGGGGAGCCATCGGATGCATGGGGCCGTCGGTGCCGCGGTAGTACGGGTCGCGTCCCTCGGTCGTCTCGCTCCGGCGGAAGTAGGGCAGCAGGTCGTCGTATCCCCATCCCGTGGCCCCGGCCGCCGCCCAGTCGTCGTAGCTGGAACGGTGCGCACGGACGTGCGCCATCGCGTTGATGCCACTCGAACCACCCAGTACCTTGCCCCGCGGATACGGTAGGACGGCCCCGTCGAGACCGACCTGTGCAACGGTGTTGAAACCCCAATCGACCTCGCTGCCGATCAGCGTCGGCCAGGCAGCCGGCACACTCATGGCCGGCGGGCCTTCGGCTGCACCGACCTCCAGAAGCAGCACGCGCACACCGGGGTCTTCGGAGAGGCGTGCCGCCATCACGGACCCGGCTGTGCCGGCGCCCACCACAATGAAATCGTGCGCACGCATGTGTGCCCCTTTCTCTATTTGCCTCAGCACATCTCAAATACGCACCAACCATGCTCATTCGTGTGACACCTCACGGACTACCCACATAGCGCGCAGTGCTGGCCAGAAAACGCGGTTGCGTGAGACCGCTGTAACGTGGACGTCATGTCCAGGTATGCACCAGGTGCTGTGCCTTTGAGCGATCATCGGTCGCTGTCAGTGAATGCCTCGTCCTGGGCCCGCACGTCCAGCGTGGATCGCGCAGGGGAGTTGGCACGTTCGGCCTTCTATGAGCAGACGCTGAGGCCTCTGGCCGAGCCCGAAGGCTTTTCGATGGAGCAGCGCGTCGTAGGCATGGGCCCTGTGACCCTCAGCGACGTCACGTTCGGCATTGATGTGCGGATCGATTGTGACGGGCCGAGGGACACATATCACGTGAATCTGCCGCTCACCGGCCATGTGCGGTCGGAGCACCGGGGACAGCGTGTCATCGCTGTCCCGGGGCGGGCTGCGGTGTACCTGCCAGATGGGGAGACGGCGCTTCCTCTGTGGGCCGGTGGCACGCGCGACCTGAGTGTCAAGATGGACCGCGCGGCGGTGGAGCGAGCGCTGAAGGACCTGCTGGGAAGCGAACCAGTGCTCCGGACCAGGACAGATCGCGTTCGAGGCGAGTATGGATGTCACGGAGGGGGCCGCCAGAGACTGGGCCCAGTTGGCGCTGCTGCTGAATGAGCAGCTCGCTCGGCCCGAGAGCCTGGCACACGAGCCCCTGGTCGGTCGTCCACTAATGGACAGCCTCGTTCGCGGTCTTCTACTGGCCGCGGACAACCCATACCGACAGGCGCTTGTCGCATCGCCCGAACCTGCCCGGCCGACGGCCGTTCGCACCGCCATCGATGTCATGGAGAGCGAGCCGCAGGAGCCGATGACGGCGTCGTCCCTTGCGAAGCAGAGTCACGTCAGCGTTCGATCGCTGCAAGAGGGCTTCCGGCGCTACATGGGCACCACGCCCATGAGGTATCTGCGATCTGTGCGGCTCCGCCACGCCCACGAGGAACTGCTGGCGGCCGACCCTTCCGCGACAACCGTGGCGACCGTCGCCTTCCGGTGGGGTTTTTCCAACCTCGGCCGGTTCGCTGCGGAGCACGAAGCCGCGTACGGCACGCAGCCGGTGCAGACGCTGCGATCAGGGCGTTAGCTCGCGCTTTCACCAGTGTGCTTGTCCGGGCCTTGAGCTGACGTTGCCCAGTCCGTACCGCTACGGTGTGGCCCGGATGTGGAGCATTGTCGCAGTGGCTCGTACACAGCGAAGTCCATGGTCTCTGCGAGAGCGAAGGCGACGG
>NZ_RJVR01000204.1 GCF_003999195.1 Streptomyces soli | reverse complement strand
CGCGCAGGGCTGGTGCGCGAAGCGCCGGTCACTCCGGCGTGAGAATCCGATACTCGACCCCCGGGAAGAGGAATCATGCGCGCGTCAAAGATCAGGCGTCTGGCCGCTGCTGTTGTCGTGGCACCTATCGTGGCACTCGGTGCCTCGGCTGGTGTTGCCAGCGCGGCCACCACCCACCCGTCGTCCACCGCGGTCGTTACTGCCCACCACAACGCGGGCTGGGGCGGCTGGGGCTGGGGCGACGACTGGGGCTGGGGCTGGGGCGGCGGCTGGGGCGGCGGCTGGGGCTGGGGTGGTGGCTGGGGCTGGGGCTGGGGTGGTGGCTGGGGCTGGTGATAGTCCGAGGTCAGTGCTACCCACCCACTAGCACGCTTCTGTTTCCCGCTGTTTGATCCGGGTGCCCGAGGCAAGTCGGGCACCCGGACCCTTCTCCAAACGAGGAACCGGCGAACGAGAAGATTGCGAAATCCCTCGAAGAGGCGGGGGCAACCTATGGCAAGGCCAGGAATGCAACTGACGCAGATCCAGTACTAGCCAATAGTCGGGACTCCGTACGGTGTCCCGACTACCTTAATCTCCGCGATACACCTAGAACCTTTGATCAGATAGCCAGCTCCTTTTGCATGGCCGTAAGCATATTTGCGTAACAGTCGGCATAGGAGCCCCAAACCTGGGCCGGTAGCACGTTGACCTCTGGGTCCGCCACAAGGCAAACCTCATGCAACAGCAGGGACTGTTAGATGACCTCGGCAACCCGGCGTCTGAGTCTCTCGGCAGACGAGCATGGTCTCCGCTAGGTGCTTCCGACGCGCGCCTGCTCGGGGATGTGGCACCCCCGACACAAACGTCGGCGGTCTTCGTGCTGGCCCAACTCGCCGACTTCAAGCGTCTCAGGAAGCGCGCAGCCAAGCACGACGCTGGCGGTCCGACGTCTCCTGAGGCCGGCCAAGGTTGTGTGCTGCGGCGTTGGGTTTGCTCGGTTCTCGTAGAAGTGACACGCCGGTTCGTTGACCTGCGGGCGTACCGCCGACTGTTCCTCTGATCTGCTGGGGAGCGGTCGGCGGTTGTCATTGTTGTGTGCCGTTGGCTGCCCTCGTACGGCCCAGCGACGGCCCGGGGAGCGTGGTGGACGATCTCCTGGTAGGTCGTGAGGTTGCCGTCAGGCTGCCGTCACCAGCGCCGGTGCCGATCTCTTCGGTGGGAGCTACCGGCGGGCCGACCGCAGACGTTTGCGGGGATGTACCCAGAGCCGCAGCGCCGCGACGTTGCCGTCCTTGGATGCTTCCATCCTTGCGGTTTCGTGTGGACCGACCCGGAAGACCCAGAGGGGTGTCCAACGCCTGCGCCCTCTCGGACTTGTCCAGCGCACCGCGGGGAAGTCCGTGATCTCTTTGATGCTTTCTCGCGGAATTCCACGCGTCCGCAGGTAGCCCCGAACCGTCACCTCAGCGAACCGTCACCTCAGCGTTTTGGCACGTGACACCAAGCCGGTACCCCCGGACCGCGATGACCACGGATGCGAGCAGGGCCACGCACGCCGCGAGACGTGGATACACGGCAGCGGCCTGAGCCCCGTAAGCCACGCTGGCGACTGCTGGAATCACTCCCAGGCTGCTGTTCGCCACGCGACCCAATCTCGATGGCGACAACTCCATGACGGCCCCTCCCATCCTGTCCGAGAGCGAGCCTACAAAGCCGAGCCATGCGCTCCCCGTTGTTCCCCGTCATTTTCTGTCCGGACGATCATGTGCGGAGCCAGATCACGAGGACTGCGGCGGTGGCGGTGCCGAGGAAGATGTAGCCGCGCTTGTCCTACAGCGCATCCACCGCGCAGCGGCATGTCCAGCAACCGCCCACCGGCCTCAAACACTCACTCAGCGGGTTTCCTGGGTGTGGGTGCCGTAGCGGTAGCGAAGTCCGTCGATGAGCAGTGCGACCATCCGTTGCGTGTGGCCTTTGTCGTCTTCCTGGGCGGGCAGGGTCAGATTGCCTGTGGCGCGCAGCAGGTCTTCGGGGTCGACGTCGGAGCGGATCTCACCGGCTTTCACCGCGGTGTCGAGGAGCGTGCTGAGGACAGGCATGAAGCGCTGCTGGAAGTAGGAGGGCAAGGTGTCGTAGGCCGGGTCCCCTGAGTGCAGGGCGGCGCTGAGTCCGCGTTTCGTGGCGATGAAGACCGCGAAGCGCTGCAACCACTTGGCGAGTGCTTCGGCTGGTTCGTGCTGCGCTGCGAGGGAGGATGCGGCGTCGGCGCAGGCGTCGACTTCGTTGCGGAAGACCGCGGCGATGAGGGCTGAGCGTTGCGGGAAGTGGCGGTAGAGGGTGCCGGCTCCCACGCCTGCCTTGGCGGTGATCTGGCGTACGGGTGCGTCCACTCCCGAGGTGGCGAAGACTTCTGCGGCCGCCGTGAGCAGGGCGTCGGTGTTGCGTTGCGCGTCGGCGCGCACGCGCCTAGGGGGCCGTCCTTCAGTCGCGCCGGCGTTGGCTTCCCGAGTCGTGTCCTCGCTCACGATGCTTCCCCTTGCTAACCGGAACGTTGTTCCGTATCGTCTAGATTGAACGTTGTTCCGTTTATGCAGCGTAGCGCGCTGCATCGGGCATCGGCCAACGCACAAGGAGATTCATGAAGTACCGCACACTGGGCCGAACCGGCATCAAGGTCAGCCCGTACTGCCTGGGCGCGATGATGTTCGGCGTCGTGGGAAACCCCGATCACGACGACTCCGTCCGGATCATCCACAAGGCGCTGGACGCGGGCATCAACTTCGTCGACACCGCCGACGTCTACTCACGCGGCGAGTCCGAGGAGATCGTCGGGAAAGCCCTCAAGGGCCGCCGGGACAAGGTCGTGCTGGCCACCAAGGCCCACCTCCCGATGGGGGACGACCCCAACCAGCAGGGCAACTCGCGGCGCTGGCTGGTCCGCGCGCTGGAAGACTCCCTGCGCCGCCTGCAGACCGACCACGTCGATCTGTTCCAGATCCACAGGCCCGCGCCGGACACCGACGTGGAAGAGACACTCTCGGCACTCACCGACCTCGTGCGCGCGGGAAAGGTCCGGACCATCGGCGCCTCCACTTTTCCCGCCTCGGACATCGTTGAGGCGCAGTGGGTCGCCGAGCGACGGGGCCTGGAGCGGTTCCGCACCGAGCAGCCGCCGTACTCGATCCTCAACCGAGGAATCGAGCGTGAAGTACTGCCCGTCTGCGAGCGCTACGGCATGGGCACCATGGTCTGGAGCCCTCTCGCACAGGGCCTGCTGACCGGCCGCTACCGCAAGGGCCAGCAGACCGACAGCCGCCGGGCAAGCCGCGGCTTCAAGCATCTGACCGACGAGCGCCGACTCGACGCGGTCGAACAGCTCATCCCCGTCGCTCAGGACGCCGGGATGTCACTGACGCACATGGCGATGGCTTTCGCGATCGCCCACCCCGGCGTCACCTCCGCGATCATCGGCCCGCGCACCATGGACCACCTCAATGACCTCCTCGCGGGTGCGGAGACCGCGCTGAACGACGAGGTCCTCGACCGGATCGACGCCATCGTGCCTCCCGGTACCGACATCGGGATGCTCGACATGGCCTACAACCCACCTGCCGTCGGGCAGGCCCGCCTGCGCCGCCGCCTGCCCGACGAACGCTCCGCCGCCTGACCTGACCCGGGAACGGCCCAGCGGTGCTCAGCCGACTTTGACCGCTCAGCCGCACCGCCAGTTGCCGGGCCGCGGCCCGAGCGTCGGGCCCGACCGGGTTCCAGGCTCCTTGCCGGTTGGCCCTTCGGTTTTCCGGGGGCGGGCGGGGTTGGGCACCCCTCCCACCCGCGGCCCCAGGGCACGGCGGTGAAGCAGGACGGACACCCCTGGGCTTCCACCAGCCGGGTCGCCGGCCGCTGGGCCGTCGGTCCAGCGGTCAGCAGCCGGACATCTGGAGGCTAGCGCGCACCACTTTCATAGAGTCAAGGACGCCTGGAGCGTTGAACCGCCGGTCGTGCGGCGCCAGGGACAGGTGCTGGACGCGTACACGAGCACGGACGTAAGTAAGGGGCGCTCTCCCGGGAGAGCGCCCCTTACCTACGTTCAGATCAGATGACCGGGAGCTTGAAGAGCACCAGCAGCGCGATCAGCTGGATGGAGGCCGCGCCGAGGGCCTTGGGCCAGGGGAGGTCGTGGGACTTGCTGACCATGGAGGTGAGGAGGGCGGCGCAGGCGAGCCAGGTGATCCAGCCGAGGACCTGGACGAAGCTGTTGGCGCTGCCGAGGAAGAGGGCGAAGAACAGGCGGGGGGCGTCGGTGAGGGAGGTGATGAGCATCGCGAGGCCGATGGTGGGGGCCCAGGCGCCGTCGCCGCCGAACTGGCGGGCGAGGGCGTTGGTGACGGCGCCGAGCATGAGGCCGCTGAGTATGACGGCGATGGCGGTGCAGATCACCCAGGGGATGCTGTTGGACATGGTGGCGTTGAGCACGTCCGTGCGGGCGGCGTCGAAGCCGAAGACGGCGAGCAGGCCGTAGAGGAACGTGACGGTGAGCGCCGGGCCCCAGACCTGGTAGTCGCGCATCTGCCAGAAGGTGGCGGCCGGGCGCAGCACGATGCCGCTGATCAGCTGCTTCCAGTGCAGGCGTGGGCCGGCCGGAGGGACGGTGGTCTGGCCGGCGCGGTAGGTGGTGACGTGGTCCTGGCTGCCCGGCTGCTGGGGAGCGTCGGGGGCGCCGCCGAGGGTGAAGGCGCGGGTGTGGCCGGGGTTGTCGTTGTACGAGGGCACGGGGGCGGGGCCCGGGGTACCGAAGTACTCGGGCTCGCCTTCTACGGCGGCGGGGGTGTAACCGTAGCCGGAGCCGTATGGCGGCTGCTGCTGCGGTTGGCCGTAAGTCTGCTGCTGCCCGTACGGCTGCGTGTTCTGCGGTTGCACGTCCCGGTCCCGTCCGCGTCTGTTCCTGAATCCAGCCACGTACTCGAAATTACCCGGTCCGGGTGCGCGGGGGAGCGACCCGCCGCCCACCCCGAGGCTTTGCTGCCAAGCTGTGACAGACCCGAGAACAGACCAGGGGCTCCGTTACGGCGGGAAGCCCGCTGACGAGGTCGTTGCTGCTCAGCTGGGTGACGCCGGTGGAAAAGGTCGGCGTAGCCGAAGGTGTCGTCGGCCTGGAGGCTGCCGGGGACGCCGGCGCATCGGGACGGAGTCCCGGGGGGTGCCCGGGGCCCGCCTTCCGGGTGGGAGGGCGGGCCCCGGGGCAGGGGGGTCAGGGTGGGTCAGTTGGCGAAGTTGCCGCCGAGGACGGGGGAGCCGGTGGTGGAGACGCCGGCGGCGCTCGCGCTGATGCCGACGGCGCCGGTGGTGGTGATGCGGGAGCCGCTGGAGAGGAGGCCGGTGATGGAGCCGTCGCCGCCGTTCTCGCCGTAGGCGCCGACGGTGAGGTCGGCCTTGCCGTCGCCGTTGACGTCGTCGAGGTGGACGTCGGAGCCGAAGTAGTCGTTGTCCTCGTTGGTGCCGGGGACGCCGGCCCGGTCCTGGGTGAAGTACTGGATGTTGTTGGTGGTGTCGATGCCGGAGGCGGAGCCGAACAGGACGGTGACGGCACCGGTGTTGGTGTCGGAGCCGATGTCCTCACCCTGGGTGCCGACGGCGAGGTCCTGGTAGCCGTCGGCGTTGATGTCGCCGAGGGCGAGTTCGTTGCCGAATTGGTCGCTGGTCTCGGAGTCACCGGGGACGGCGCCGGAGTTCTGGGTGAAGGTGGTGCTGGCGGCCGGGCCGGTGGCGGAGCCGTAGGTGATCTTGACCTTGCCGCCCTTGGAGGTGCCGGGGACGCCGCTGGTGGCGTCCCACTGCATGCCGGTGACGATGTCGCCGTAACCGTCGCCGTTGACGTCGCCGATCCCGGTGATGATGCCTGCGGAGAGCTTCACGCCGTTGGAGGTGGTCAGGCCGGAGGCGGTGCCGGGGAGGTAGTAGTTGGCGTTCCAGCCCTTGTCGCTGGTGGTCTCGTAGCCGTCGACGACCAGGTCCACCTTGCCGTCGCCGTTGACGTCGCCAGCGGTGAGGTTGAGCGGGCCGGTGTCGCCGCCGGACATGATGGCGGGCTTGACGGTGTAGCGGCCGCCGGGGGTGCCGCTCTTGTTGATGCCGCCCTTGTAGACGTAGATGGTGCTGGCGTTGGAACCGATGGCCAGGTCGTCCGTGCCGTCGCCGTCGAAGTCGCCGGCGGCCAGGGACTGGCCCCACTTGTCGTTGCTGCTGGTGGCCGGGTTGTTGATGGCGGTGCCGCCGGTGAGGCCGCCGGCGGAGCCCCAGAGGATGGCGACGCTGCCGCCGTCTGTGTCGGTGCCGACGTTGTCCAACGGGGCGCCGACGGCGAGGTCGCTGTAGCCGTCGCCGTTGAAGTCGCCGATGGCGCTGACCCAGCCGAAGCCGGCGTTCGTCTCGGCGCTGCCGGGGACGCCGGTGGTGTTCTGGCTGATGGTCTTGCGCTTCGAGGAGGACAGGCCGTGGGCGGAGCCGTAGAGCGCGACGATCTGGCCGGCGCCCTTCTTGCCGGACACGTAGGCGTTTCCGGCGGAGACGGCGACATCGGCGTAGCCGTCGCCGTTGAAGTCGACCTTGGCGCCGGTGACGGTCGCGGACGCGGCGCCGGCGGCGACCGCCAGCAGGCTGCCGGTGAGGGCGGCCGCAGCGGTCGTCGCGAGGGCGGTGCGTATGTGCTTGTGCATGCTGGGTCTTCTCCTGTGCATGCCGGGATGCGTGCGGGCATCCAATGCCGTTGGGGTGCCTTTGGCCGTGTATGCCGGGTCATTGCCTCGGCACAGGACGGCGGTGGCATATCCCAGACCATCGGAGTGGGACGGGAGTTGTACGGGAGGCGGAAGTTTTTCGGGTTACCCACTGGGGCCCCTGAGCCCATAGCGTTCATGCCAACGAGCAATCGGAAGGGACCACTTCATGCCTGTACGAACCGCCGGGCGCGCCGCTGCCGCCGCTGCCGCCGTGCTGATCACGCTGACGGTGACGTCGTGCGACCCGCTGGGTGCGGTGACCGACTCCGGCTCCAAGGCCACGCCGTCCTCGGCGGTCTCGGCCTCGGGCGGCCCAGAGCTGTCGGACCCCGCCGTGCTCGCGGCGATACCGGCGAAGCTCAGCTCCGACGGCACGACGATCACCGTCGGCCAGGCGTCCGCGAAGAACACGGTCCAGGTCTACGAGGATCTGCGCTGCCCCATATGCAAGAGCTTCGAGACCGCCTCCGGTCCGACCCTGGCGTCTCTCGCCAAGTCCGGCAAGGTCAAGATCCAGTACACCCTCGCTTCCTTCCTGGACGGCAACCTCGGCGGCAACGGCTCCAAGCGCGCCGCCAACGCGCTGCGCGCCTCCCTGGAGCAGGGCAAGTTCGTCCCGTACCACGAGGCGCTCTACGCCAACCAGCCCGAGGAGTCCGTGGACGGCTTCACTGCCGGCTTCCTGCTGAGCATCGCGGGCAAGGTCGACGGACTGCGGGGCACGGCCTTCGACGCCGCCGTGCAGAAGGGCACGTACGACAGCTTCGTCAAGCAGTCCGAAAAGGCCTTCGAGTCGAGCGGCGCCCAGGGCACTCCGTACGTGAAGATCAACGGCAAGGAGGTGGCCTCCACGGACTCCTCGAAGCTGCACGACCCGGCGCAGTTCGCGCAGCTGCTGAAGCAGTACGGGGTCAAGTAGCGGGCCGCATACGGAACGCGTCGAGGCCGGCCCGGACGATTCCGGGCCGGCCTCGACGTATGGGTACCGCTACTTCACCGGCTCGGGTTCCGAGTCCGCGTTGGCCTGCGGGGTGTCCGCGGTCGGGGTCTTGACCGACTCGAGCAGCAGCTGGGAGACGTCCACGACCTGGAGCGACTCCTTCGCCTTGCCGTCGTTCTTCTTGCCGTTGACGGAGTCCGACAGCATGACGAGACAGAAGGGGCAGGCGGTGGAGACGATGTCCGGGTTGAGGGACAGCGCCTCGTCCACGCGCTCGTTGTTGACGCGCTTGCCGATCCGCTCCTCCATCCACATGCGGGCGCCGCCGGCGCCGCAGCAGAAGCCGCGCTCCTTGTGGCGGTGCATCTCCTCGTTGCGGAGCCCCGGCACCTTGGCGATGATCTCGCGCGGCGGTGTGTAGACCTTGTTGTGGCGGCCCAGGTAGCAGGGGTCGTGGTAGGTGATCAGACCCTCGACCGGGGTGACCGGGATCAGCTTGCCCTCGTCGACGAGGTGCTGGAGCAGCTGGGTGTGGTGGACGACCTCGTACTCGCCGCCGAGCTGCGGGTACTCGTTGGCGATGGTGTTGAAGCAGTGCGGGCAGGTGGCGACGATCTTCTTCCTGGACTTGGGGAGCTTGGTGCTCGCGTCCTCGTCGTCCTCGCCGAAGGCCATGTTGAGCATGGCGACGTTTTCCTGGCCGAGTTGCTGGAAGAGGAACTCGTTGCCCAGGCGGCGGGCGGAGTCACCGGTGCAGTTCTCCTCACCGCCCATGATCGCGAACTTCACGCCCGCGATGTTGAGCAGCTCGGCGAAGGCCTTGGTGGTCTTCTTGGCCCGGTCCTCCAGGGAGCCCGCGCAGCCGACCCAGTACAGGTATTCGACCTCGCTGAGGTCTTCGACATCCTCGCCGACGACCGGGACCTCGAAGTCGACCTCCTTGACCCAGGCCAGCCGCTGCTTCTTGGGCAGGCCCCAGGGGTTGCCCTTCTTCTCCAGGTTCTTGAGCATCGTGCCGGCCTCGGAGGGGAAGCTGGACTCGATCATCACCTGGTAGCGGCGCATGTCGACGATGTGGTCGATGTGCTCGATGTCCACCGGGCACTGCTCGACGCAGGCGCCGCAGGTGGTGCAGGACCACAGCACGTCGGGATCGATGACCCCGTTCTCCTCGACGGTGCCGATCAGCGGCCGCTCGGCCTCGGCGAGGGCGGCCGCCGGGACGCCGGCGAGCTGCTCGGGCGTGGCCCTCTCCTCGCCCTCGGCGTCCTTGCCGCCGCCCGCGAGCAGGTACGGCGCCTTGGCGTGGGCGTGGTCGCGCAGGCTCATGATCAGCAGCTTCGGAGACAGCGGCTTGCCGGTGTTCCAGGCGGGGCACTGCGACTGGCAGCGGCCGCACTCCGTACAGGTGGAGAAGTCGAGGATGCCCTTCCAGGAGAAGTGCTCGACCTGCGAGACACCGAACTGGTCGTCCTCGCCCGGGTCCTCGAAGTTGATCGGCACCCCGGCCGACACCATCGGCGGCAGCGCGCCGAGCGCGGTCGCGCCGGACTCCTCGCGCTTGAACCAGATGTTGGGGAAGGCCAGGAAGCGGTGCCAGGCCACGCCCATGTTGGTGTTCAGCGCGACCGTGATCGCCCAGGTCATGGTGACGCCGAGCTTGATCATCGCGACGAGGTAGACCAGGTTCTGCAGCGTCCCGGTGCTCAGCCCGTGGAAGGCGGCGACCAGCGGGTACGAGGCGAAGTACGCGGCCTCGTAGTGGTCCACGCCGTGCAGCGCGCCCTCCAGGCCCCGCAGCGTCATGATCGCCAGGCCGATGACGAGGATCACGTACTCGACGAAGTACGCCTGCCATGCCTTCGACCCCGCGAAGCGGGACTTGCGGCCGGCGCGGGAGGGCAGGCTCAGCAGCCGGATCCCGATCAGCACCAGGATGCCGACGGTCGTGGCCAGCGCGATGAACTCGGTGTAGACCTCGTACGGCAGGAAGTCGCCGAGCACCGGCAGCGTCCAGTCGGCCTTGAACAGCTGGCCGTACGCGGTGACGATCGTCAGCCCGAGCGTCAGGAAGCCCACGGCCACGAACCAGTGCGCGACGCCGATGACGCCCCACCGGTTCATCCGGGTGTGCCCGACGAACTCCTTGGCGAGCGTCTTGCTGCGCTGCACGGGGTTGCCCGTGCGCGCGCCTGCCGGGGTGGGCTGGCCGAGCTTCACGAACCGGTAGATCTGCGCGACGGCGCGGCTGATGAGCGCAACGCCGACCGCGGTGAGGACCAGCGACACGATGATCGCGGCGAGTTGCATTACGGGGCTCCTCGGACCTGCGAGAGCGGTACTTACGGTCGTTCTTACTAAGCAGTAACTTATCCAGTTTCCACGAGATTATCGCCTTCCCTCAGCCACCAGAAGCCGCCCTGCCGGTGATCTGCGTCGCCCGTACGACCGCTGTCCGGCCCCGGCGGCCCTCGCAATGCCTCTGACGTGCAGTTAAGGTACTTATGCGCCCCTTACGCGGAGGAAGGTTGAGTCTGGAGGGCTCATGCCTTTTGACACCGGCGAAACGGTGAGGCACTCTTGAGCCAGTTCCACTCAAGTCGCTGGAGGATTTCAAAATGGCACGTGCGGTCGGCATCGACCTGGGCACGACTAACTCCGTCGTCAGCGTTCTGGAAGGCGGCGAGCCCACCGTCATCACCAACGCCGAGGGCGCCAGGACCACGCCTTCCGTCGTCGCCTTCGCCAAGAACGGCGAGGTGCTCGTCGGCGAGGTCGCAAAGCGCCAGGCGGTCACGAACGTCGACAGGACCATCCGGTCGGTCAAGCGCCACATGGGCACCGACTGGAAGATCAACCTGGACGGCAAGGACTTCAACCCGCAGCAGATCTCCGCGTTCATCCTGCAGAAGCTGAAGCGGGACGCCGAGGCCTACCTGGGCGAGAAGGTCACCGACGCGGTCATCACCGTGCCGGCGTACTTCAACGACTCGGAGCGCCAGGCTACCAAGGAGGCCGGCGAGATCGCGGGTCTCAACGTTCTGCGTATTGTCAACGAGCCGACGGCGGCCGCCCTCGCCTACGGCCTCGACAAGGACGACCAGACCATTCTCGTCTTCGACCTCGGTGGCGGCACCTTCGACGTGTCCCTCCTGGAGATCGGTGACGGCGTCGTCGAGGTGAAGGCCACCAACGGTGACAACCACCTCGGCGGTGACGACTGGGACCAGCGTGTCGTCGACTTCCTGGTGAAGCAGTTCCACTCCGGCCACGGCGTGGACCTCTCCAAGGACAAGATGGCGCTGCAGCGCCTGCGCGAGGCCGCCGAGAAGGCGAAGATCGAGCTGTCCTCGTCCACCGAGACCTCGATCAACCTGCCCTACATCACGGCTTCCGCCGAGGGCCCGCTGCACCTGGACGAGAAGCTCACCCGCGCCCAGTTCCAGCAGCTGACCGCGGACCTGCTCGACCGCTGCAAGACCCCGTTCCACAACGTCATCAAGGACGCCGGCATCCAGCTGTCCGAGATCGACCACGTGGTCCTGGTCGGCGGCTCGACCCGTATGCCCGCCGTCGCCGAGCTCGTCAAGGAGCTGACCGGCGGTCAGGACGCCAACAAGGGCGTCAACCCGGACGAGGTCGTCGCCATCGGCGCCGCGCTTCAGGCCGGTGTGCTCAAGGGCGAGGTCAAGGACGTCCTGCTGCTCGACGTCACCCCGCTGTCCCTCGGCATCGAGACCAAGGGCGGCATCATGACCAAGCTGATCGAGCGCAACACGACCATCCCGACCAAGCGCTCCGAGATCTTCACGACGGCCGAGGACAACCAGCCGTCCGTCCAGATCCAGGTCTACCAGGGCGAGCGCGAGATCGCGGCATACAACAAGAAGCTCGGCATGTTCGAGCTGACCGGCCTCCCGCCGGCCCCCCGTGGCGTCCCGCAGATCGAGGTCACCTTCGACATCGACGCCAACGGCATCATGCACGTCGGCGCCAAGGACCTCGGCACCGGCAAGGAGCAGCGGATGACCGTCACCGGCGGCTCGGCGCTGCCGAAGGACGACATCGACCGCATGATGCGCGAGGCCGAGCAGTACGCGGACGAGGACCACAAGCGCCGCGAGGCCGCCGAGACCCGCAACCAGGCCGAACAGCTCGTCTACCAGACCGAGAAGTTCATCGCCGACAACGCGGACAAGGTCCCCGGTGACGTCAAGGCCGAGGTCGAGACCTCGATCGCGGACCTCAAGGAGAAGCTGAAGGGCGACGACACCGGCGCCATCCGCGAGGCCACCGAGAAGGTCGCCGCCACCAGCCAGAAGCTGGGCCAGGCGCTCTACGCCAACGCCCAGTCCGAGGGCGCGGCCGGCGCCGGTTCGGCCGACGCGGGTGCCCAGCAGGCCGCCGCCGATGACGACGTCGTGGACGCCGAGATCGTCGACGAGGACAAGAAGGACGGTGCCGCGTGACGGAGGAGACTCAGGGCTTCGACAACAACCAGGAGCCTGATGTCCCCTCTGCCGACGCCGCGGAATCCGTAACGAACGACGCGGCGCAGGGCGCCGGGCCCGCCGACCAGGCGGGCCCGGGCGCCCCGGCCGGGGACGCAAGTTCCACAGCCGGTGCCACGGCCACAGCCCTGCAGGCGCAGCTGGACCAGGCCCGTACCGCGCTCGGCGAGCGCACCGCGGACCTCCAGCGGCTCCAGGCCGAGTACCAGAACTACCGTCGCCGGGTGGAGCGGGACCGTATCGCGGTCCGGGAGATCGCCATCGCGAACCTCCTGACCGAGCTGCTCCCGGTCCTCGACGACATCGGCCGGGCGCGGGATCATGGCGAGCTGGTCGGCGGCTTCAAGTCCGTCGGCGAGTCGCTGGAGACCGTGGCCGCCAAGCTGGGCCTGCAGCAGTTCGGCAAGGAGGGCGAGCCCTTCGACCCGTTGGTGCACGAGGCCCTGATGCACAGTTACTCGCCGGATGTCACCCAGACCACCTGCGTGCAGATCCTCCAGCCCGGGTATCGCATCGGTGAACGCACCATCCGCCCCGCGCGGGTGGCGGTCGCCGAGCCCCAGCCGGGGGCGCAGAAGGCCGATGAGACGTCCGAAGAGGAGAACGGTGGCCCCGAGCAGGGCTGACGCGTCACACGCAGGAAGCAGGAAGGAGGGACGTCGAGGATGAGCATCAGTAGGGACCTGCTGGAGAAAGATCTTTACAAGGTCCTCGGCGTTCCGAAGGACGCCACCGAAGCCGAGATCAAGAAGGCGTACCGCAAGCTCGCCCGGGAGTTCCACCCCGACGCGAACAAGGGCGACGCCAAGGCCGAGGAGCGTTTCAAGGAGATCTCCGAGGCCAACGACGTCCTGTCGGACACCAAGCGCCGCAAGGAGTACGACGAGGGCCGTGCCCTCTTCGGCAGCGGTGGCTTCGGCCGTCCCGGCCAGGGGCCCGGCGGCTTCAGCGGTGGCTTCGACCTGGGTGACCTCTTCGGTGGCAGCCAGGGCGGCGGCACGGCGGGCGGCGGCTTCGGCGGCGGCCTCGGCGATGTCTTCGGCGGCCTGTTCAACCGGGGCCCCGGACGCGCCCAGCCGCGCCGTGGCCAGGACATCGAGACCGAGGTGACGCTCAGCTTCACCGAGGCCGTGGACGGCGCGACCGTGCCGCTGCGGATGTCCAGCCAGGCCCCCTGCAAGGGCTGCGCCGGCACCGGTGACACCAACGGCACGCCCCGCGTCTGCCCCACCTGCGTCGGCACCGGCCAGGTCTCGCGCGGCGGTGGCGGTGGGTTTTCGTTGACCGACCCGTGCGTCGACTGCAAGGGCCGCGGCCTCATCGCCCAGAACCCCTGCGAGGTCTGCAAGGGCAGCGGCCGGGCCCGCTCCTCCCGCACCATGCAGGTCCGCATCCCGGCCGGCGTGACGGACAACCAGAAGATCCGCCTGCGCGGCAAGGGCGCCCCCGGCGAGACCGGCGGCCCGTCGGGCGACCTGTACGTGATGATCCACGTCGACCCGCACCCCGTCTTCGGCCGCAAGGGCGACAACCTGACCGTCACCGTCCCGGTCTCCTTCACGGAGGCGGCCCTCGGCGGCGAGATCCAGGTCCCGACGCTGGGCGGCCCCCCGGTGCGGCTCAAGCTGCCCCCGGGCACCCCCAACGGCCGTACGCTGCGCGCCCGCGGCAAGGGCGCCGTGCGTAAGGACGGCACCCGGGGCGACCTTCTCGTCACCGTCGAGGTCGCCGTCCCGCCGGCCAGCGAGGGCAAGGCGCTGGACGCCCTGGAGGCGTACCGGGACGCGACCGCGGACTTCGATCCACGGGCAGAGCTGTTCAAGGCCGCGAAGGGAGCCTGACGTCATGAGCGTGGACGGCATCGGCGGTGTCGGGGGGCGCAACCCCTATGAACTGACCGAGGAATCCCCGGTCTACGTCATCTCGGTGGCCGCCCAGCTCTCCGGCCTCCACCCCCAGACCCTCCGCCAGTACGACCGTCTCGGCCTCGTCTCCCCCGGCCGCACCGCCGGCCGTGGCCGCCGCTACTCCGCCCGCGACATCCAACTGCTGCGTGAGGTGCAGCGGCTGTCGCAGGACGAGGGCATCAACCTCGCCGGCATCAAGCGCATCATCGAGCTCGAGAACCAGGTCGCGGCCCTCCAGGATCGCGTCGCCGAGCTCGCCGCCGCCGTCGAGGGTGCCGCCGCCGCCCTCCAGCAGCGCGAGGCCCAGGTCCACGCCTCGTACCGGCGCGACCTGGTCCCGTACCAGGACGTCCAGCAGACCAGCGCGCTGGTGGTGTGGCGGCCCAAACGGCCCGAGTAGGCCTGAGTGCTGTCCTGCTGTCCTGCTGTCCTGCTGCGCCCTGCTAGGCGGCCGGGGGCAGGATCGTGTCGTTGTCGTCGGGGGCGGACTCCGCCGTCGGCGTGGACGGCGGTCACCCAGTAGAAGTGGGTGGTGCCGGTGGTGGCGGTGGTGTCGGTCCAGCTGGTCGCGGTCAGCGGGTCGGTGGTGAGGCGTTCGTACGCGGCCGTGTCCGGGTTCCAGCGGTAGACGTGGTAGCCGGCGGCGTCGGTCACCGTGTCCCAGTCCAGGTAAACGGCGGTGCCGGAGTCGACGGCGTAGGCGTACAGATCCACCGGGGAGCTGGACGGGGTCTCGACGGTCGGGGGACGGCGAGCGCGAGCCCGGCCGCACGGGCGGTTGCTGCTACGCGCATCTGTATGGACATGGTCAAAGATCCCCTCCCTGAGGTGGGGTTTTGACAGGCGGGCCGGCGGCAGGCAAAGGCAGGGTAAAGCTGCGGCGCGTGGGCCCGGAGGCTGAGGCGTCTTACGCCCGGCCCAACGCCCGGGTGAGGGCGATCTCGATCACGACCCGGTTCGGGTTCTCGCCGGGGGTGCGGCCGTAGCGTTCCGCGTAGCGGCGTACGGCGTCGGCGATCGCGGCCGGGTCCGTGTTGACGGTGGCGGTGCCTTCGAGGGTGGCCCAGCGGGCGCGGTCGATCTGGCAGACGGCCACCCGGGCGGCCTCGGGCCGCGCCGCGAGGATGTTGGCGACCTTGCGGCTCGCCTTGTTGGTGATGATGCGCGCGACCCCGGCCCCGGGGTCGTACGTCACGCCCACCGGGACGACGTGCGGGGAGCCGTCGGGGCGGTGCGTGGTGAGGGTGCAGAGGTGGTGCTCACGCCAGAAGGCGAGGTAGTCGGGGCCGGGGTCGCGCGGGTTGATCGTCATGGGGTGAAGGGTGCCAGAAGGTCGGGATTGTCAGCCCATGGGCCCGGTGCGCACACACTGGCGGTAGCAACCTTGAGTGGAATAGACTCAACTTGTCTCAGGTTGCATAGAGCAGGTTTTGACCGCCGACCGAGGAGGAGGGCTACGCAGACGTGGATGCCGAGCTGACCATCAAGAGCCGGGAAGCGCTGAACGCCGCCAACGCGAGGGCGGTGTCCGGCGGCCATCCTGACCTGACGCCTGCACATTTGCTGCTCGCTCTGTTGGAGCAGCCGGAGAACGAGAACATCCTCGACCTGCTGACCAGCTCGGGCGCCGAGCCCGGCACCGTACGCCAGGGCGCGGAGAAGCTGGTCGAGGCCCAGCCCAGCGTGCAGGGCTCGACCGTGGCACCGCCCGGCGCGAACCGCGATCTGCTGGCGGTGGTGGCCGACGCGACGACCCGGGCGAAGGAGCTCGGGGACGCGTACATCTCCACCGAGCACCTGCTGATCGGGATCGCCGTGAAGGGCGGCCCGGCCTGTGAGTTGCTGACGCAGTACGGTGCGACCGGCAAGAAGCTGCTGGACGCGTTCGAGACCACCCGGGGAGGGCAGCGCGTGACCAGTCAGGACCCCGAGGGGACCTACAAGGCGCTGGAGAAGTACGGCACCGATTTCACCGCCGCCGCCCGCGAGGGCAAGCTCGACCCGGTGATCGGCCGGGACAACGAGATCCGGCGCGTGGTGCAGGTGCTGAGCCGCCGCACCAAGAACAACCCCGTGCTGATCGGCGAGCCGGGCGTCGGCAAGACCGCCGTCGTCGAAGGCCTCGCCCAGCGCATCGTCAAGGGCGACGTGCCCGGGTCGCTGCGCGGCAAGCGGCTGGTGGCGCTGGACCTGGGCGCGATGGTGGCCGGGGCGAAGTACCGCGGTGAGTTCGAGGAGCGGCTGAAGGCCGTACTCGCCGAGATCAAGGCCAGCGACGGCCGGGTCATCACCTTCATCGACGAGCTGCACACGGTCGTCGGCGCGGGCGCCGGCGGCGACTCCGCCATGGACGCGGGCAACATGCTCAAGCCGATGCTGGCGCGCGGCGAGCTGCGCATGGTCGGCGCGACCACCCTCGACGAGTACCGCGAGCGGATCGAGAAGGACCCGGCTCTGGAGCGGCGCTTCCAGCAGGTGCTGGTGGCCGAGCCGTCGGTCCAGGACACGGTCGCCATCCTGCGCGGCCTCAAGGGCCGGTACGAGGCGCATCACGGCGTACAGATCGCCGACTCGGCGCTGATCGCCGCCGCCCAGCTCTCCGACCGCTACATCACCTCACGCTTCCTGCCTGACAAGGCCATCGACCTGGTCGACGAGGCCGCGTCGAGGCTCCAGATGGAGATGGACTCCTCGCCCGTCGAGATCGACGAGCTGCAGCGCGCCGTCGACCGGCTGCGGATGGAGGAGGAGTCGCTGCTGGCCAGCGCCTCGGCCGACAAGGAGCGGGGCCTGTTCAAGAAGCGCGACCCCGAGCAGGAGCTGTCCGACGACGCCCGAGAGCGTCTGGAGCGGCTGCGGAGGGACCGCGCCGAACGCGAGGAGCAGCTGCGCGGGCTCACCGCGCGCTGGCAGAAGGAGAAGGCCATCCACACCCGGGTCGGCGAGCTGAAGAAGCGGCTCGACGAGCTGGAGACCGAACGCGAACTCGCCGAGCTCAAGGCCCCCGAGACTGGCGACTGGGTCACCCCCGGCAAGATCCGCACCGAGCTGATCCCGGCCGCCGAGAAGGAGTTGGAGGAGGCGATCGCCGCCCAGCAGGAGCTGGAGGGCATGGTCGGCGAGGAGGTCGGCCCCGACGACATCGCCGGAGTCGTCGCGGCCTGGACGGGCATTCCCGCCGGGCGCCTTCTGGAGGGCGAGACCGAGAAACTCCTCCGTATGGAGGAAGAACTGGGCAGGCGGCTGATCGGCCAGACCCAGGCCGTACGGTCCGTCTCCGACGCCGTACGCCGCTCCCGGTCCGGCATCGCCGACCCCGACCGCCCCACCGGCTCCTTCCTCTTCCTCGGCCCGACGGGCGTCGGCAAGACCGAACTGGCCAAGGCCCTCGCCGACTTCCTCTTCGACAACGAGCGGGCCATGGTCCGCATCGACATGAGCGAGTACGGCGAGAAGCACTCCGTCGCCCGCCTGGTCGGCGCCCCGCCCGGCTACGTCGGCTACGAGGAGGGCGGCCAGCTCACCGAGGCGGTGCGCAGGCGCCCGTACAGCGTGGTGCTGCTCGACGAGGTCGAGAAGGCGCACCCGGAGGTGTTCGACGTCCTGTTGCAGGTGCTGGACGACGGGCGGCTGACGGACGGCCAGGGCCGGACCGTTGACTTCCGTAACGTCATCCTCATCCTCACCTCCAACCTCGGCAGTCACTACCTGGTGGACCCGACGCTCAGCGCGGCCGAGAAGAAGGAGAGCGTCCTGGAGACGGTCCGGCTGTCCTTCAAGCCGGAGTTCCTGAACCGGCTCGACGACATCGTGGTCTTCTCCGCGCTCGCCAAGGACGAGCTGCGCCACATCGCGCGGCTGCAGACCGACCGGCTCGCCGCCCGACTGCGCGACCGTCGTCTTACCCTGGAAGTCACGGACGAGGCCTTGGACTGGCTCGCCGACGAGGGCAATGACCCCGCGTACGGCGCCCGGCCGCTGCGTCGCCTCGTCCAGACCGCCATCGGCGACCAGCTCGCCCGCGAGATCCTCTCCGGCGAGGTGCGTGACGGTGACACCGTGCGCGTCGACCGAGCCGGCGACCGGCTGATCGTCGGCACGGCGAAGTCACTGTGACGCTGCGTCCCCGGATGGGGGAGGATGGCGGGTAATCCGTACGAAGGGAACCTCAACGGTGAGCATCGACCCGTCCTCGATTCCGAATTTCGGGGGCCAGCCGGACCCCGATCCGTCCGAGACTGCCGGAAACGTGGTCATCCCCGACCAGGACCTGGTCAAGCAGCTGCTGGAGCAGATGGAGCTCAAGTACGTCGTCGACGACGAGGGAGACCTCGCGGCGCCGTGGGAGGAGTTCCGCGCGTACTTCATGTTCCGCGGTGAGGAGGACCAGCAGATCTTCGCGGTCCGCACCTTCTACGACCGCCCGTACACCGTCGACGACAAGCCGCAGCTGCACGAGGTCATCGACGACTGGAACCGCCGCACCCTGTGGCCGAAGGTCTACACCCACACCAACGACGACGGCTCGGTACGGCTGATCGGCGAGGCCCAGATGCTGATCGGGCTCGGCGTCGGCCTGGAGCACTTCGTCTCCAGCACGGTGAGCTGGGTGCGGGCCTCGATCGAGTTCGACAAGTGGGTCGTCGACACGCTCGGCCTGGAGAAGGACGTGGAGTCCCCTCAGCAGGACGAAGGCAACGACGAGAACTGACGCACCGGCCCCTGGCGGCGATCATCCCGACCGCCCGGGGCCGGGCTTCTCGCTGTCCCGCCTTATCCGGCCCGCAGTGCCTTGAGGCGGGCCACCGCATCCGTCAGCACTTCGTCGCGCTTGCAGAAGGCGAAGCGTACGTAAGGCGCGCCCGCCTCCTTGTGGTCGTAGAAGACCGCGTTGGGAATGGCGACGACACCGACCCGCTCCGGCAGCGCGCGGCAGAAGGCGAAGCCGTCCGACTCGCCGAGCGGGCGGATGTCGGTGGTCACGAAGTACGTCCCCGCCGGCCGGAAGACCCGGAAGCCGGCGTCCGCGAGGCCCGCGCTCAGCAGGTCCCGCTTGGCCTTCAGGTCCGCCTGGAAGCCCGCGAAGTACGCATCCGGCAGCCGCAGAGCCTCGGCCACGGCGTACTGGAAGGGCCCTGAGGCCACATAGGTCAGGAACTGCTTCGCCGCCCGCACCGCGCTGACCAGCTCGGGCGCGGCAGTCACCCACCCCACCTTCCAGCCCGTGAAGGAGAAGGTCTTCCCGGCCGAGCCGATGGTGACCGTGCGCTCGCGCATCCCGGGGAAGCCGGCGAGGGGGAGGTGCTCGCCCTCGAAGACCAGGTGCTCGTAGACCTCGTCGGTCACCACGAGCAGGTCCCGCTCGACCGCCAGCTCCGCCACGGCGGCCAGCTCGGCCCGGCTCAGCACCGTGCCCGTCGGATTGTGCGGCGTGTTGAGCAGGATCAGCCGCGTCCGCTCTGTCACCGCCGCCCGCAGCTCGTCCAGGTCCAGCCCGAACGTCTCGCCGTCCGGCCGCAGGGTGACCGGGACGCGTACGCTGCCCGCCATGGCGATGCACGCGGCGTACGAGTCGTAGTACGGCTCCAGCGCGACCACCTCGTCGCCGGGCTCCAGCAGCGCCAGCAGCGCCGCCGCGATCGCCTCTGTCGCGCCCGCGGTGACCAGGACCTCCGTATCCGGGTCGTATCCGAGCCCGTACCGCCGCTGCTGGTGGTCGGCGACGGCGCCGCGCAGTTCGGGCACGCCCGGGCCCGGCGGGTACTGGTTGCCCCGCCCGTCCCGGAGGGCGCGCACGGCGGCCTCGCGGATCTCCTCGGGGCCGTCGGTGTCGGGGAAGCCCTGGCCGAGGTTGATGGAGCCGGTTTTCAGGGCCAGCGCGGACATCTCCGCGAAGATCGTCGTCCCGAATCCGGCGAGGCTCCGGTTCAGATACGGCCTTGCTCCCATGACGCCAGCTCCCTACGCATACGACACACGTCCCCCGCGACGTTTTGACACTAAACGATGTCCCGCTCAGCGCGGCGCCGGCAGCCGAACCTCTGGACTTCCTCAACTCTGCTTTGGCCCGATGAGACCGCGGGCATGACCGTGCCACGTAGGACACGTAGGACAGGGGCAAAGAAAGGGGGGCCTCAGAGATGACCATATTCCTGATCATTCTTGGGGTGCTGTTCGTCGCGGGGATGATCGCGACCAACCGGCGGCCGCGGCACCGGAGCGGGCGGGGCACGTCGAGCCGCTACACCGACAGCGGGGCGAGCGCGAGCTGGTGGGCAGCGGGTGCCGGCTCGTCGGACGGCGGAAGCAGCGGTCACCACGGGGGTGGCGGTCACCACGGGGGTGGCGGTCACCACGGGGGTGGCGGTCACCACGGGGGTGGCGGTCACTCCTGCGGGGGAGGGCACTCGTCGTGCGGGGGCGGATCCTCGTGCGGCGGGGGGTCGTCCTGCGGAGGCGGCGGAGGCGGCGGAGGCGGCGGAGGTTGCGGAGGCAGCTGAGGCGGGTGCGGTCTCAACGGCCGCGTGAAATTGCGGACAGCCCATGCCTATTCGCATATGCGCCCGGCGGGTTCCACTCACCCGCCGGGTGTCATAACTCAGAACATCTGAGCCATTGCGCGCCCTTGGGGATGTAAAGCGGCCGGAGATGGGTAAAACAGCTGAGGGCACCGGGCATTCATGATTGCGTATTCACCGACCCCCGACCCGACGTGGGCGCGAGCCGACGGACCATGTATCAGATGATCCCCCCACAGACGCGGGTCGGCCCACCACCTCACCTCACCACAATCCCTTACTCCATCGCGTGCCTGCGATGTGCTTGCGGAGCCGACCCATGCTCACCACCCTGCAGACCGCCTACACCGACACCCGCGCCGGAGACCTGGCCTGGTGTCTGGGCAAGGACGCGCTGCCCGCGCTCGCCGTGCTCGACCGGCGCCTGGGCGCCGACGGCGCCGGCCCTGGCGTACAGGTTCAGATGCGGCTGCTCGGCGCCTCCCATCAGGTGATTCTCGAGTCACCGCGAGGCCGTTGCTCGGAGACCGTGGCCTGTATGAAAGGCAGTACCGATCCGCTCCCTCTCGGAGTCGCCAAGCGGGTGGCGGGCTGGGACTACGAATTCGCCGCCCGTATCGAGACCCTGTCCCGGGGGTCCTTCGCCGGACGCGCCCAGGAACTGCTCGCCCTGGTGGCCGACCATCCCAACGGCCTGGCGGGGACGTTTCCGGGTGACCCGCACGCCTTCACGGCGATGCTCGTCCAATACGGCAACGACAGCGTCCATTGGCGGACCTGGCACGCCTATCCACAGGAAAACCGGCTCGTGGCCACCCGCTCGCGGCTCAGCGCACTCCCATAACCAGCCCCCAATCCGCCCCCGGAATACGCACATCCCACCCTTGTGGGTGACGAGTCACGCCGCAAACCTGACATACCGTTCAGCCATGATCGACCAGTCGCCCCTTCGCTCGGCCCGACCGGCTTGTCGGCTCCGACTTCCCGTCGCCGCCGGGCCGGCCCGCGCGCTGGTGCTGACGGCGGTGTTCGTCTGCGCGGCGTGCGGACTGGTCTACGAACTCGAACTGGTCGCCCTCGCTTCGTACTTGGTCGGCGACTCCGTCACCCAGGCGTCCGTGGTGCTGTCCGTCATGGTCTTCGCCATGGGCGTCGGCTCTCTGCTCGCCAAACGGCTCCGCCTGGTCGCGGCGGCCGGCTTCGCCGTCATCGAGGCGGCGCTGGCGCTGGTCGGCGGACTCTCCGTCATGGCCCTGTACGCGGGCTTCGCCTGGCTCGGCCAGTCCCGGCCCGCGATGGTCGTCTTCGCCTTCGCGATCGGCGTGCTCATCGGCGCCGAGGTCCCGCTGTTGATGACCCTCATCCAGCGCATCCGCCGCCAAGACGCGGGCGGCGCCGTCGCCGACCTCTTCGCCGCCGACTACGTGGGCGCCCTGGCCGGCGGACTCGCCTTTCCCTTCCTCCTGCTGCCCTTCCTCGGCCAGCTCACCGGCTCCCTCGTCACCGGCGCGGTCAACGCGGTGGCCGGCGGCGTCATCGTCCTCTGGCTCTTCCGCAGCGACCTCAGCCGGCGCGCCCGGATCCGGGTCCTGCTCGTCAACCTCGCCGTCCTCACCCTGCTGGCTGCCGCCGCGCTGGCCTCCGGCCCCTTCGAACGGGCAGCCCGCCACGCGCTGTACGGCGGTGACGTACGGCTCGCCGAGCAGACCGCCGTCCAGGAGGTCATCCTCACCCGCGCCCCGCGCCGGCTCTACCTCGACGGCCACCCCCGCCACGGCTACCAGGCGGCCTTCGTCCGCCCCGCCATGGCCGGGCCCGGGCCCCGGCGCCGCGTCCTGGTCATCGCGGGGGGCGACGGGCTCGCCCTGCGGGAGGTGCTGCGCTTTCGCGGTGTGCGGTCGGCCACCGTCGTCGACCCGGACGCCGAGCTGATCCGCCTCGCCCGTACGGACCCGGGGCTCATGGTGCTGAACCGTCACTCCTTACACGACCCCCGCGTCCGCGCGGTGCCGGCCGACCCCTTCGACTGGCTCCGGCACGGCCGGCCCGGCACATACGACGTGGTCCTGGCGGACCTGCCCGATCCCCGGCTCTCCCGCAGCGCCAAGCTCTATTCCCAGGAGTTCTTCGGCCTCGTCGCCCGCGCCCTCGCCCCCGGTGGCCGTCTCGCCGTCCACACCGGCGCGGCGGCCCCGCACACCCTGTGGACGGTCGACGCCACGCTCCGGGCGGCGGGCCTGCGCACCACGCCCTACGTCGACGGCCCACCCGGCGGCGGCCGTTCGGGCATCATCCTCGCCGCGACCCGCTCGGCGCCCAGCCTCCCCCCGGCCCTGCGCTCCGCCGCCGACGCCGCCTCCGCCACCCGCATCCGGGGGCTCCCCCCGTCGACCCTGATCCGCCCGCGCGTGGGCTGAGCGGGCGGAGAGATCCCCCGCCCCGCCCCTTCCCGAAACCAGGGGCGCCGCCCCTGGACCCCCGTTGGGGTTTCGTTGTTCGGCGCGAGCCGGTGGAGGGGGGTGTTTGCGGCATGGTGGCGGGGCGGCGCGAAAAGACCCACAACCGCGCCGGAGGGGATTAGGCTCCGGGGCCATGGACCACGAGGTATTCGTTCCGTTTCCGGCCGAAACCGTTCGGCGGGCCCTGACCGACCTGGAGCGGGTCAGCCGGTCCGTGCCGGGCCTGCAGCGGGAGGTGGGAGCAGAGGGGATCACCGGGCGGCTGCGCTTCCGTATCGGCGGCTCGACGATCACGTATCGCGGTGTGCTCCGAGTGACGGAAAACGCCGGCACCTTCACGGCAGAGGGCGAGGGCATGGAGGCCCGAGGCGGCGGCAGCGTCAAGCTGGCCATCGAGATCGGGCTGGAGCAGGCCGAAGGCGGCACCCTGCTCACCTTCAGCGGCACCGTGCAGGCGGACGGCCGCCTCAGCGAGTTCGAGCCGGCCGTGGTCACCGCGGCGGGGCACCGCCTGCTGGACCGTTTCGTCACCGAAGTCACCAGGGACCTGCCGGAACTGGATGCGGTGCAGGCGCCGGACCTGGAGCTGGATCTGGACCCGGAGCCCGAGCCGGAGGACAACGAGGCCGCTCTCCCCGAAGGGCTCACCGTCCCGGAGAGCGTGGCCGAGCTCGAGGCCTTCGACGACGCGCCCGAGCCTCCCGCCGAGGCGGCGCACGCCCGCCGCACCATGATCGGCCGCAGCGCCGAAGAGGTCGACCACGCCCCGCCGCGCGGCCGTTACGCCCCCGTACCGCCGCCGGAGGCCGCATCGGCGACGGCGACGCTGCGCTGGGCGGCACCGGCGGCGGCCGTACTGATCGCCGGCGCAGTGGTGGTAGGCAGGGCGCTGCGTCGCCGGAGGCTCTAGAGTTTGTTCCGTGGCTGACCAAACTCATGTACTCCGCGCCGGGGGCGCCGCGCTGACGATCGTTCCGGAGAACGGCTGCCGTATCGGCTCGTTCACGGTGGACGGCTTCGAACTGCTTCGACAGGGCAGCCACTACGGCTCCTTCCCGATGGTCCCCTGGTGCGGCCGGACCAGGAACGGCCAATTCCGCAACGGCGACACCGTCCACCGGCTGCCGCAGGACGCCGGCCCGCACGCCATCCACGGCACCGGCCGCAACACCGCCTGGCACGCCGCGCCCGGGGCGACCGACACCACCGCTGGCTTCTACTACGACCTCGCCGAGCCCTGGCCCTACCCCGGCCGGGTGACCCAGCTCTTCGAGCTCACCGAGTCGGACCTCACCATCACCCTCGGCGTGGAGACGTACGGCGACTCCTTCCCGGCGCAGGCCGGCTGGCACCCGTGGTTCCTGCGCAACCTCGGCCGGGGCGGTCAGGACGCGCAGCCGTCCTTCACCCCCGCCTGGCAGGAAGAGCGTGGCGAGGACCACCTCCCCACCGGCCGCCGTATCGACCCCCAGCCGAGCCCGTGGGACGACTGCTTCGGCATGCCGGACGGCGTCGATGTGACCCTCACCTGGCCGGGTGAGCTGAAGCTCCACATCACCAGCCCCGCCGAGTGGGTCGTGGTGTACGACGAGCAGCCCGAGGCCGTCTGCGTCGAGCCACAGTCGGGCCCGCCGAACGGCCTGAACACCCATCCGCGCCTGGTCACCCCCATCGATCCGCTCGAGGTCAGCACGACGTGGGCCTGGGAATCGCTCGGCTGAGCCGCGGCTGATTGCGGTTAATCTCGTAGCCATGACTGACGCCCGCGAAGCCCTGCTCCAGCAGATCAAGGACAAGGCCGTGGTCCACGGCAAGGTGACCCTCTCGTCCGGCCTGGAATCCGATTACTACATCGATCTGCGCCGCATCACCCTGGACGGCGACGCCGCCCCGCTGGTCGGGCAGCTGATGCTGGACGCCACCGCCGACCTCGACTACGAGGCCGTCGGCGGCATGACCGCCGGCGCCGACCCGGTGGCGACCTCGATGCTGCACGCCGCCGCCGCGCGCGGCCGCAAGCTCGACGCCTTCTTCGTACGCAAGGCCGCCAAGGCGCACGGCATGCAGCGCCAGGTGGAGGGCCCCGACGTCAAGGGCCGCCGGGTGCTGGCGGTGGACGACACCTCGACCACCGGCGGGTCCCCGCTGGCCGCTGTGGAGGCGCTGCGCGAGGCCGGGGCCGAGGTCGTCGGTGTCGCGGTGATCGTCGAGCGCGGGGCCGCCCCGGCGATCGAGCAGGCCGGGCTGCCGTATTACCAGGTCTTCGGTCTGGCCGATCTCGACCTCGGCTGACGCCCGCGCGGAGCACACTCGAAGCAGGGCCGAACCACCCCGCGCGGGCTGTTTCACGTGAAACCGGCCATCTGGGAGGATGGCCCCGACGATGACGTCGACCCCAGGTCAGGGTCACCCCAGGTCACGACCACCCGCACATCACAAGGAGCGGACAGATGCCCATCGCAACCCCCGAGGTCTACAACGAGATGCTCGACCGGGCGAAGGCAGGCAAGTTCGCCTACCCGGCCATCAATGTCACCTCGACCCAGACCCTGCACGCGGCCCTGCGCGGCTTCGCGGAGGCGGAGAGCGACGGCATCGTCCAGATCTCCACCGGCGGCGCCGAATTCCTGGGCGGCCAGTACAACAAGGACATGGTCACCGGCGCCCGCGCGCTCGCCGAGTTCGCCCACATCGTCGCCGAGAAGTACCCGGTCACGGTCGCCCTGCACACCGACCACTGCCCGAAGGACAAGCTCGACGCCTACGTACGGCCGCTGATCGCGATCTCGCAGGAGCGCGTCGCAAAGGGCCTGAACCCGCTGTTCCAGTCCCACATGTGGGACGGCTCCGCGGAGACCCTCGACGACAACCTGGCGCTGGCCAAGGAGCTGCTCGCCGAGGCCGCCAAGGCGAAGATCATCCTCGAGGTCGAGATCACCCCGACCGGTGGCGAGGAGGACGGCGTCTCCCACGAGATCAACGACTCCCTCTACACGACCGTCGAGGACGCCGTCCGTACCGCCGAGGCCCTCGGCCTGGGCGAGAAGGGCCGCTACCTGCTGGCCGCCTCCTTCGGCAACGTCCACGGCGTCTACAAGCCCGGCAATGTCGTGCTCCGCCCGGATCTGCTGCGCGACCTGCAGGACGGCGTCGGCGCCAAGTACGGCAAGAAGGACCCGTTCTACTTCGTCTTCCACGGTGGCTCCGGCTCCACCAAGGAGGAAATCGCGACCGCGCTGGAGAACGGCGTCGTCAAGATGAACCTCGACACCGACACCCAGTACGCCTTCACGCGGCCGGTCGCCGACCACATGTTCCGCAACTACGACGGTGTGCTGAAGGTCGACGGCGAGGTCGGCAGCAAGAAGGTCTACGACCCGCGCACCTGGGGCAAGTCCGCGGAGGGCGGCATGGCCGTCCGCGTCACCCAGGCCTGCGCCGACCTGCGCTCCACCGGTACGAAGCTGAAGTAACGCCCTCGGCGGAATGCCACTCCGGGGCCCGGCAGCTCACCACGAGCGGTCGGGCCCCGGCCATACTGGAACCCATGTCCATTCACGAGAACCTCCTCGGGGGCCCACCCCCGACGCACCTGCCCGACGACCCCGGGCCGCGCGAGCTGCTCGCCTCCGGCGCCGCGCCGGCCGAGGTCGCCGCGAAGTACCCCGCGTCCTCGCTGGCGTGGGCCCAGCTCGCCGACGACGCCTTCGAGGGCGGCAGGGTCGTCGAGTCGTACGCCTACGCCCGCACCGGCTACCACCGGGGCCTGGACGCCCTGCGCCGCAGCGGTTGGAAGGGCCACGGCCCGGTGCCGTGGGAGCACGAGCCCAACCGCGGCTTCCTCCGCGCGCTGCACGCCCTCGGCCGCGCCGCCCAGGCGATCGGCGAGCAGGAGGAGTACGAGCGCTGCAGCGGCTTCCTTCGCGACTCGTCCCAGACGGCGGCCGACACGCTCGGCTGAGCACCGACTACGCACAGGCCCGCCCGGCACCCCGGCCGGGCGGGCTTGCCGTATCCCGGCGGGCCACGCATGATTCGCGGTGGGCCCCTGGCGACGCGTTCTACCGCGCGGGCCCGAGGGGACCGGAGCTGCGCAGCCGACGGGCGGCGGAGCGGACCGCTACCCGGTAGCTCATCTCGACGGAGAACCCGATGGCTCACGAGCCCCACCAACCCCCGAACCTCGATTTCGCGGGCACCACGCCGTACGAGGACTACGTCCAGGCGGACGTCCTCACCCACCTCCAGCACCCGCTCTCCGACGACCCCGGTGAGATGGTCTTCCTGGTCACCACCCAGGTCATGGAGCTGTGGTTCACCGTGATCGTCCACGAGTGGCAGACCGCCGCGCAGGCCCTGCGCCGCGACGACCTGCCGGTCGCGATGGCGGCCCTCAAGCGCAGCACGTACGAACTCGAATCGCTGAACGCGTCCTGGAAGCCGCTCGCCCACCTCACCCCGGCCCAGTTCAACGCCTACCGCAGCGCGCTCGGCGAGGGCTCCGGCTTCCAGTCCGCGATGTACCGGCGGCTGGAATTCCTGCTCGGCGAGAAGTCCGCGTCGATGCTCGTCCCGCACCGGGGCGCCCCGCGTGTCCACGCCGAGCTGGAGAAGGCGCTCCAGGAGCCCAGCCTCTACGACGAGGCACTGGCCTTCCTCGCCCGGCGCGGCCACGCGGTGCCGGCCGCAGTGCGGGAGCGGGACCTGTCGCAGCGCTACGACCCCGACCCGGGTGTCGAGCGGGTCTGGCAGGAGATCTACGCGGCCGCCGACCAGGACCGCGAGGAGGTCCGGCTCGGGGAGGCGCTGATCGAGGTCGCCGAGCTGGTCTGGCGCTGGCGCAACGACCACCTGGTCGCCACCCGCCGCGCGATGGGCGCCAAGTCCGGCACCGGCGGCTCCGCCGGGGTGGCCTGGCTGGAGAAGCGCGCGACCAAGAACGTCTTCCCCGAGCTCTGGACGGCGCGCAGCCATGTCTGAATCCCTGCCTGAGTCCGCGATGCTCACCGAGCGGGCCGAGCGCCTCGACGCCGCCGACGAACTCGCCAAAGTCCGCGACCGCTTCGAACTGGACGACGCCGTCTACCTCGACGGCAACTCCCTGGGCGCACTCCCGTCCGCCGTGGCCCCCCGCCTCCAGGACGTCATCGCCCGCGAGTGGGGCAGCCTGCGCATCCGCTCCTGGGACGAGAGCGGCTGGTGGACCGCCCCCGAGCGCGTCGGTGACCGCATCGCCCCCCTGATCGGGGCCGCCCCCGGCCAGGTCGTGGCCGGCGACTCGACCAGCGTGAACGTCTTCAAGGCGGTCGTCGCCGCCGTACGCATGGCGGGCGCGGGCCGTGACGAGGTGCTGGTCGACGCCGCCACCTTCCCGACCGACGGCTACATAGCCGAGTCCGCCGCCCGCATGACCGGGTGCAGGATCCGTGCCGTGGCCGCCTCTGACATGGCTGCCGAGGCCGGCCCGCGCACCGCCGTCGCGCTGGTCAACCACGTCGACTACCGCACCGGCCGGCTCCACGACCTGCCGGGCGTCACGGCCGCCGCGCACGCCGCGGGCGCCCTCGTCGTCTGGGACCTGTGCCACAGCGCGGGCGCGCTGCCGGTCGGCCTGGACGAGCACGGGGTCGATCTCGCCATCGGCTGCACCTACAAGTACCTCAACGGCGGGCCCGGCGCCCCGGCGTATCTCTACGTACGCCGGGAACTCCAGCCCCGCTTCGACTCCCCGCTGCCGGGGTGGAACTCGCACCGCGACCCCTTCGCCATGGAGGCCGCCTACCGGCCCGCACAGGGCAGCGCCCGGGGCCGGGTCGGCACGCCGGAGATCCTCTCCCTCCTCGCGCTGGACGCGGCCCTCGACGTGTGGGACGGGGTCGGCATCGAGGCCGTACGGGCCAAGAGCCTCGCCCTGACCGACTTGTTCCTGGAGTGCGTGGCGGCGTACGTCCCGGCCGGACTGGTCGAGTCGACCACGCCGGCCGCGCACGAACACCGGGGCAGCCAGGTCGCGTTGCGCTGCGCGGGCGCGGAGGAGGTGATGCGCGCGCTGATCGCGCGGGGTGTCGTCGGTGACTTCCGGCCACCGGATATCCTCCGCTTCGGTTTCACTCCGCTGTACACGCGCTATGCCGATGTGCTGCGCGCCGCGCGCACACTCGGATCCGTTCTGGAAGGAAACACGTAAGGCATGCTCAACGAGGAGGAGTCGGCCCTCGGGCACGCGCCCGTCCCGCCGGACGCCACGGCCGCGTACGGCGAACACCCGGACCAGGTGGTCGACTTCTTCCGGCCGGTCGGCGGCGGCGTCGGGCGCCAACCCCGGCTGCCCGCCCCGCTCGTCGTGCTCTTCCACGGCGGCGCGTGGCGGGCGCCGTACGACCGTCAGCACATCTCGCCGCTCGCGGCCTTCCTGGCCCGGCGGCACGGCTTCGCGGTCGCGTCGGTGGAATACCGGCGCGGCGGCGAGCCGCAGGGCCGGGCCGGCCGCTGGCCCGACACCCTGGACGACGCGGCGGCCGCCACCGATGCCCTGCCGGAACTGGCCCTGGCCGCGCTCGGCGAGGACACCGTCGACCCCCGGCGCACCGTGCTCGCCGGGCACTCCGCCGGCGGCCACCTCGCGCTGTGGGCCGCCGCCCGTCACGAACTGCCGCCCGCTTCCCCCTGGCACCGCTCGACACCTCCCCCGTTGCGCGGCGTCGTCGCGCTCGCGCCCATCGCGGACCTCACCTCCGCGCGGGCGCTGGGCGTGTGCGGCGACGCCGTCGTCCAGTTCCTCGGCGGACCGGAGCCGGAGCACTTCGAGGCGCGGCAGCCCCACGCCGACCCCGCCGCGCTGCTCCCCACCGGTATCGCCACCACCATCGTGCAGGGTGCCACTGACAACGTCGTCCCGCCGCAGGTCGCGGAGGACTACGCGACCGCCTCCGCCAAGGCGGGCCAGGAGATCCAGCTGACGCTTCTCGACGGCGTCGGGCACTTCGCGCTCATCGACCCGTCGGCGGACGCGGCGGCCGTCGTGGCCGAGGAGATCGCCCAGCTCGCCTGGTAGCCGCGCGGACGCCCCCGGGTAGTACTTGAGGGGGACGCCGGAACGTCATCTCCGCAGCGGACGACGCCGACCGCCGCGCTCTCTACCTTGGGGAACGTGAAAGAGACAAGCAGCCACCCCACCGTCCCGCAGACCGAACTCCGCCTGGCCCGCGGGCTCTGGGACGGCTTCCGGCAGGACTTCATCACGGATGCCTTCGCCCTCCGGCCCCTGCCGCTCCTCCCGGCCGACAGCGCGTTCATCCGCCTGCTCCCCGACAACGCGATCCGCGACTACGCCCGCCGGCTGCCGCACATAGCCATCGGCCTGCTGGCCTTCTTCCTCCTGACCTTCGGCTTCGTGATGCAGGCGGGCTCGGACCAGGTGGCGGCGTTCGCCGCGCTCTTCGCGGCGATCCCGCTCGCGATGACGCTGCTGCGTCCCATCGGCGCCTGGTGGCTCTCGGTCGCCGTGACCCTGTTCATGGGCCTGGCCGCCTTCTACTCCCTGCCGTGGCCCTGGACGGCCGTCGGGTTCATCTCGCACCTCGCCGTGATGACGGTGGTGGCGACGCGGTCCAGGCCGCGCGTAGCCGCCGGGATGTGGGTGATCACCGCGTTCATCGGCGCCCTCTTCACCGTCTACGACAGCTGGCGGGCGTCTGACGCCGGCGCGATGTTCGTCCTGTCCGCGCTCGTCCTCCTGACCGTCTGGGCGATCCGCAGCTCCCGTACGACCAAGCAGCAGGCCGCCGTCACCGAGGTCGAACGGACCCGCCGCACCGTGCTGGAGGAGCGCACCACCATCGCCCGGGAGCTGCACGACGTCGTCGCCCACCACATGTCTGTCATCGCCATCCAGGCGGAGGCCGCGCCGTACCGCGTCACCGACCCGCCGGAGGAGCTCACCCGCAGCTTCGCGGTCATCCGCGAGAATGCGGTCATCGCCCTCACCGAACTGCGCCGCGTGCTCGGTGTCGTACGCGCCGAGGACTACGAGGCCCCCGACGCGCCACAGCCCACGCTCGCCGCGCTCGACTCCCTCCTGGCCAACGTCCGCGACGCGGGACTCACCGTCGACAAGGTCATCACCGGCGCCGTCCGCGCCCTTCCCCAGGGCGTCGAGCTCTCCGCCTACCGCATCATCCAGGAGGCCCTCAGCAACGCGCTGCGCCACGCCCCCGGCGCCCCCGCCCGCGTCGAGATCTCCTACGTCCCCGTCGGCCTCGGCCTCCGCATCGTCAACGGCCCTCCCACCGGGTCCGTACGACCCTCTCCGGGCGCCGGCCACGGCCTTCTCGGCATGCGCGAGCGCGCCACGATGCTCGGCGGCGAGGTCACCACCGAGCCCACGGACGACGGCGGCTACGAGGTCGTCGCCTTCCTCCCCGTAGGGAGTGAGGCATGACGCCCCCGCCCATCCGCGTCCTCATCGTCGACGACCAGATGATGGTCCGCGAGGGCTTCTCCGTCCTCCTGGGCGCCCAGCCCGGCATCGACGTCATCGGCGAAGCCGTCGACGGCCGCCACGCCATCAGCCAGGTCGCCGCCCTCCGCCCCGACGTCGTCCTCATGGACATCCGCATGCCCGAGCTCAACGGCCTTGAGGCCACCCGCGAGATCATCGCCGCCGACGCCTCCGCCAAGGTCCTCGTCCTCACCACCTTCGACCTCGACGAATACGTCTACCAAGCCCTCCGCGCCGGAGCCTCCGGCTTCCTCCTCAAAGACGCCTCCGCCCAACAACTCGCCGACGGCGTGCGCATCGTCGCCGCCGGCGACGCCCTCCTCGCCCCCGCCATCACCAAACGCCTCATCGCCGAATTCTCCCGCCTCGGCTCCCCCCGACCCCCCGCCCAAGACCGCGTCGCCGACCTCACCGAACGCGAAACCGAGGTCCTCGTCCTCGTCGCCCAGGGCCTCTCCAACGCCGAGATCGCCGCGCACCTCGTCGTCGCCGAATCCACGGTGAAGACGCACGTCAGCCGCGTGCTTGTGAAGCTGGGCCTGCGCGACCGCACCCAGGCGGCGGTCTTCGCGTACGAGGCCCGGTTGGTCACCCCGGGCGGGTGAGCTCACCCGGCGGTTGACGGAGAGGGGGCTCCGGTCGCCGCCGGTAGGGGTTCTCCCCGCGATGGGCGGTGGGCCGACGCATGCGTTGGTGCGTGCTGTGTAGGCGGTGATGCCCGTTGCGGGGGCGGGACAATCGCCTGGAGGGGGAGTAGAGGGGGCGTAGTCGCGCAGCTCAGGGGTACGCCGGATACCCTCCGGGAGCATGAGCACAACTGCACGCGCTTTCGACCCGTGGTCGCCGGAGTTCGTGGCCAATCCGTATCCGGCGTATGCCGCGCTGCGCGCGGCGGGGCGAGCGCATTGGTTCGAGCCGAGCCGGCAGTGGCTCATTCCGCATTACGACGATGTGAGCGCGTTGCTGCGGGACCGCCGCCTGGGGCGGACCTATCTGCACCGGTTCACGCACGAGGAGTTCGGACGGACGGCACCGCCGCCCGAGCACGAGCCGTTCACCACGCTCAACGGAAACGGGCTGCTGGACCTCGAGGCGCCGGACCACACGCGGATCCGGCGGCTGGTCTCGAAGGCGTTCACGCCGCGCACCGTGGAGCGCCTCGCGCCGACCGTGCAGCGGCTGGCGGACGAGTTGGTCGGGGAGCTGATCGCGGACGGCGGGGGCGACCTGATCGCGAAGGTGGCGGAGCCGCTGCCGGTGGCGGTGATCGCGGAGATGCTGGGGATACCGCAGGCGGACCGGCACCTGCTGCGGCCGTGGTCGGCGGACATCGTGGGCATGTTCGAGCTCAACCCGACGGAGGACACCGCCCGCAGGGCCGTGCAGGCGAGCCTGGACTTCTCGGCGTATCTGCGGGGCCTCATCGCGGAGCGACGCACCAAGCCGGGGGAGGACCTGATCAGCGCGCTGATCGCCGCCCACGACCAGGGTGACCGGCTGAACGAGCAGGAGATGATCTCGACCTGCGTGCTGCTGCTGAACGCCGGTCACGAGGCCACCGTCAACACCACCGGGAACGGCTGGTGGGCGCTGTTCCGCAACCCCGGTCAGCTCGAAGCGCTCCGGGCCGCGCCCGACGCGTTGCTGCCGAGCGCCGTGGAGGAGCTGATGCGGTACGACACGCCGCTGCAGATGTTCGAGCGGTGGGTGCTGGACGACATCGAGGTCGGCGGCACGGTCATCCCCCGGGGGAGCGAGGTGGCGCTGCTCTTCGGCTCGGCGAACCGCGACCCGGCGCGCTTCGAGCGGCCCGACGAGCTGCGGCTTGCCCGTCCGGAGAACCCGCATGTCACCTTCGGCGCCGGCATCCACTTCTGCCTGGGCGCCCCGCTGGCCCGGATCGAACTCGCCGCGTCCTACGGCAGTTTGCTGCGCCGGGCGCCCGGCCTCCAACTGGTCTCCGAGCCGGAGTGGAGCCCCGGCTATGTCATCCGCGGTCTGAAGTCCCTCCCCGTCACGCTATGAGGTCCCGGCGGCGCAGGGCGGCGAGCCCTGCGCCACCCACGGCGCAGGCCAGCCCGGTGAGGAGCAGCAGCGGCGCGGGCGTGACGTCGGCCGACGGCACCTTGGGCAGGTCTCTGAGCCCTTCCGAGCCTCAGCGCGGCACCGTCAGCCGCCAGGCCGCCGGCTGCAGGGTCCACGTACGCGTACGCACCGGCCCGGTCACCGAGGCGTCCGCCCGGTAGCGGAAGTCGCGCCCCGAGACGGTGACCGTGCGGGCCTGCACCGAGACCGGTCCGCCGTTGGAACCGCGGACCAGCACCTCGGCGAGCCCGGACTTGGCGGTGCGTACGGAGATCTCCTGGAGCGGGTGGTCGAGGTCGGCCAGGACGACGCCGTCCGCCTCGACCCTCAGCCGCTGCGGCTGCCCGTTCGCCACCAGCGACCGCATCAGCGAACGTGCCGCCCGCGCCGCCCGCTCCACAGGCGTCCAGCCCACTGCCGTCGGGGAGACCGCGAAACCGCCGCAGGGGATCCGCAGTGCGCCGACCACGATGCCGCCGCTGTCGTCGACCAGCAGATCCAGCTCCCGCTCGGCCCCGTCGAGCACCGCCCGCGCTGCAGGCACCGCCCCGACGGGCACGCCCAGGGCGCGAGCCAGCGCCAGCGCAGACCGGTGCCCGACCGGCACCAAGGCCACCGGGCCCTGGCCGAGGGTGCGCTCGCGGTGCAGTGCGCGCAGTGCCCGCAGTAGGGCCCCGTCGTCACCGACCACGACCGGCCGCCGCCTTCCCCGGTGGGCCAGCGCCCGGTCAACCTCCTCGGCCGAATCGGGCAGAGCGATCTTTACGGAGGATGAACCGGCGCACAGGACATCCTTTGCGATGCGTACTGATTCGCCGTCCATGGCACGGGCGGCCGGGTCGATGACCACGAGCAGGGGGTCCCCCCGGCCGAAGGCTGGGGGAGGATGTCCCGGTCGCTGAGCCGACACCTTGGTCCTTCCTCAGGTAATATCTCGGTGCAAGAGCCCCTTGCGCTGTCTTGCGCCAGGGGCTTCGTCTATTCCGGGGCACCGGTTCGACGGCTCTCTGCACGTTGGACATGCCCCGCCCGGAAGGGGTGTACGCCTGTGCCCGCACTTGTGCTGCTCGGTGCTCAGTGGGGTGACGAGGGCAAGGGGAAGGCCACCGACCTGCTCGGTGGCTCAGTGGACTATGTGGTGCGCTACCAGGGCGGCAACAACGCCGGCCACACCGTCGTCGTCGGCGACCAGAAGTACGCGCTGCATCTCCTCCCCTCCGGAATCCTGTCGCCGGGGTGCATCCCGGTCATCGGAAACGGTGTCGTCATCGACCCGGCGGTCCTGCTCTCCGAGCTGAGCGGACTCAACGAGCGTGGCATCGACACGTCCAAGCTCCTGATCAGCGGCAACGCCCACCTGATCACTCCGTATCACCAGACCATCGACAAGGTGACGGAGCGCTTCCTCGGCAAGCGCAAGATCGGCACGACCGGGCGCGGCATCGGCCCCGCCTACGCCGACAAGATCAACCGTGTCGGCATCCGGGTCCAGGACCTCTTCGACGAGTCGATCCTGCGTCAGAAGGTGGACGCTGCACTGGCCGACAAGAACCAGGTGCTGGTCAAGCTCTTCAACCGGCGCGCGATCAGCGCCGACCAGGTCGTCGAGGAGTACCTCGGCTACGCGGAGCAGATCAAGGACTACGTCGCCGACACCACCCTGCTGCTCAACCAGGCCTTGGAGCAGGACAAGGTCGTCCTCCTGGAGGGCGGCCAGGGCACCCTGCTGGACGTCGACCACGGCACGTATCCCTTCGTCACCTCCTCCAACCCGACTGCCGGCGGTGCCTGCACCGGCTCCGGCATCGGCCCGACGAAGATCACCCGGGTCATCGGCATCCTCAAGGCCTACACCACCCGCGTCGGCGCGGGCCCGTTCCCGACCGAGCTCCTCGACGAGGACGGCGAGGCCCTGCGGCGCATCGGCGGCGAGCGCGGTGTCACCACCGGCCGTGACCGGCGCTGCGGCTGGTTCGACGCGGTCATCGCGCGTTACGCGACCCGGGTCAACGGCCTCACCGACTTCTTCCTCACCAAGCTCGACGTTCTCACCGGCTGGGAGCAGATCCCGGTCTGCGTCGCGTACGAGATCGACGGCGAGCGGGTCGAGGAACTGCCGTACAGCCAGACCGACTTCCACCACGCCAAGCCGGTCTACGAGTACCTGCCGGGCTGGTCGGAGGACATCAGCAAGGCACAGACCTTCGCCGACCTGCCGAAGAACGCCCAGGCGTACGTGAAGGCGCTGGAGGAGATGTCCGGCGCGCCGATCTCGGCGATCGGGGTCGGCCCCGGCCGCACCGAGACCATCGAGATCAACTCCTTCTTGTAGGCCCTGCGGTCACGGACTCCCAGCGGTAGGGACCGCACGCCATGGTGCTCGCCGCTTACACCGACACAGTGTCGGTGCAAGCGGCGAGCGCCATACAAGGTGACGGTGCCGCCACTGTGGCCGATTCCTTAGCCTGGGACTCATGACCCCTCCTCACGCTGACCCCGAGACCGGCGCCGCCGTCAAGGCCGCCGACCGCGCCCATGTCTTCCACTCCTGGTCCGCGCAGGCGGTCATCGACCCGCTGGCGGTGGCCGGCGCGGAAGGCTCGTACTTCTGGGACTACGACGGCAACCGCTATCTGGACTTCTCGTCCCAGCTCGTGAACACCAACATCGGGCACCAGCACCCCAAGGTCGTCGCCGCGATCCAGGAGCAGGCGGCCAAGCTCTGCACCATCGCGCCCGGCTTCGCCGTGGACATACGGTCCGAGGCGGCGCGGCTGATCGCCGAGCACACCCCCGGCGACCTCAACAAGATCTTCTTCACCAACGGCGGCGCAGAGGCGGTCGAGAACGCCGTCCGCATGGCGCGCCTGCACACCGGCCGCCACAAGGTGCTGAGCACCTACCGCTCGTACCACGGCGCCACCTCCGCCGCGATCAACCTCACCGGCGACCCGCGCCGCTGGGCCTCCGACAGCGGCTCGGCCGGCGTCGTGCACTTCTGGGGCCCGTACCTCTACCGTTCGGCCTTCCACGCCGAGACCGAGGAGCAGGAGCGCGACCGCGCGCTGGCCCACCTCGAGCAGTTGATCGCCTTCGAGGGCCCGCAGACCATAGCCGCGATCATCCTGGAGACAGTCCCGGGCACCGCCGGGATCATGATCCCGCCGGCCGGCTACCTCGCGGGCGTCCGCGAGATCTGCGACCGCTACGGCATCGTTTTCATCCTCGACGAGGTCATGGCCGGCTTCGGCCGCACCGGCAGGTGGTTCGCCGCCGACCACTGGGGCGTCACCCCGGACCTGATGACCTTCGCGAAGGGCGTCAACTCCGGTTACGTACCGCTGGGCGGCGTCGCCATCAGCGAGGAGATCGCCGCGACCTTCGCCACCCGCCCCTACCCCGGCGGCCTCACCTACTCCGGGCACCCGCTGGCCTGCGCCTCCGCCGTCGCGACGATCAAGACGATGCGCGAGGAAGGCATCGTCGAGAATGCCGCCCACATCGGTGAGCAGGTCATCGGCCCGGCGCTGCGCGAGATCGCCGAGCGACACCCGTCGGTCGGCGAGGTGCGCGGGCTCGGCGTCTTCTGGGCGCTGGACCTGGTCAAGAACAAGGAGACCCGCGAGCCCCTGGTGCCCTACAACGCGGCGGGCGCGGACAACGCCCCCATCGCCGAGTTCGCGGCGGCCTGCAAGCGCGGCGGCCTGTGGCCCTTCGTGAACATGAACCGTACGCACGTCGTCCCGCCCTGCACCGTCACCGACGCCGAGGCCAAGGAAGGCCTCGCGGCGCTGGACGAGGCGCTCTCGGTGGCCGACGCGCACACAGTGTGACCGCCCGACTCCGCTCCGCCTGAGCTTTACCGCGCGTAACGCATTGCCGTGGCCCTCGCCTAAGGTGGGCGAGGGCCACCCCCGCGTTACGCACGAGTACAGGGCCAGGAGGAGCGGGCATGCCGGACGCCACGCCGGTCAGACGAAGCAGTCTGCGGCAGCAGATCGCCGACGCGCTGCGCGACGAGGTGCTCACCGGCAGGCTCCAGGCGGGCCGCCACTTCACGGTCAAGGAGATCGCGGAGCTGTACGGGGTCTCCGCCACGCCCGTCCGCGAGGCGTTGGTCGACCTCGCCGCGCAGGGCCTGCTCGACCTGGAGCAGCACCGCGGCTTCCAGGTCCGCCGCTTCACCTACGACGAGTTCCGGTCGATGGTCGCGGCCCGCATCTTCGTCGCCGAAGGCATCTTCCGCCGGGTGACCGAGCGGGGCCCCATCGACATGGATCCCGCCGCGATCGCCTCCGTACGCCGTCGCGCCGAGTCGGCCGCCCGAGCCGCGCGTGCCGGGGAGCTGGACATCCTCATAGGCCATGACCTGCGCTTCTGGCGGGAGATCATGGCGCTGGCCGGCAATGCGCACGTCGGCGAGTTCCTGGACCGCCTGCGCACTCACACCTGGATATACACCGTGCCCTTACTGCGCAGGGAACGGTCGCTTGCCGGAGTGTGCTGGTCCGACCACAGCGAGCTCGCCGCCGCGGTCGCCGACCGTGACGCGGTCGCCGCCCGCCGCATCGTCGAGGCATACGACGACCACGCGCTCGCACTCGTGGACAAGCTCGCCCGCTCCTGACGGACGGCGCCCGGCGCACTACGCTGTCCCGCACTGGCTGGATGACGGACGGACCTTGGAGCGACGCCTGTGGCCTGTGACTTGTGGCTGGTTCCCCTCGTGGATGTGCTCTGCCACAGCCCGGAAAACCCATTCGCCGAGGAAATCGCCCGCTACGACAAGGCCTTGAGCGAGGCCGGGCTGCCGCCCGTGCCCGTATACAGCTACATGCCGGGGCTTTCGGGGGACGTGGCCCCCGTCGCCGGCTTCGACTACGACGCGTTGCACTTCCTGCGGCGCGCGTATCTGCTGCACCTACAGGGACTCGAGGTCACTCCGGTCGACGAACTCGGCGGTGACTACGAGCAGCTGCTGGAGATGTTCGAGGCCACGGCCCAGCAGTCGCACCTCGTCTGGCACTACGACCACGCCGGCGGGTACGTACCGCTCGACTTCCCGCAGCCCGTCGTCAGCGACGAACTCCTCGACGGGGGCGGCCCGCTGGGGTCCTCGCACGGCCTGATGCGCGAACTCGACCTCGTCGCCCCGGTCATCGGCATCGACCCGCTCAACCCCCCTGCCGCGCCCGCGCCCCCGGCCCGCCCCACGGAGCTGGAGGAGCCCGCGCCCCCGCCGTACGGCTTCGTCGACGAGAGCCCCTTCGCCCGCGAACGCCACGTCTGGCTGGGCCTGCACGCCGCGGCGACGCGGTCGCTGGGGCAGGGCTCGATGATCGTCTTCAGTTAGGGCCTGACCCGGCCTCAGCTCGCGCGAGGTCCCTCCGGCGGGCGCTGGCGGGGCATGTTCGGCCGCCCGCCGGGCAGCAGCGGAAACCGCCCGACGGGCGCCCCGCCCTCCGCGCGGTGTCCCCAGCCGCCCGCCAGGGACTGCGTACGCAGCTGGGGGCTCCCGGCGTGGAAGTCCACCATCCAGTCGGCGGTCTCCGTACGTACGAGCTCCGACACGTCGTCGCTGAAGCGCCGCAGCACGCCGAGGCAGCGCTCCGCCGCCTCGGCGGCGGTCCCCTCGGTGGGGCCCAGCACCTCCCGTACGGACTCCGAGGCCCAGTCGAAGCGCAGCGCGTCCAGGCGCCGCTGCACCGCCTGCGCGGTGGCCACGTCCCGCATCCACCCGGCCGTCAGCCCGAACACGCGGTCCAGGCCCACGCAGATCGCCGCGCCCAGCAGCGCGACCACCGCGCCCCGGAGCGGTCCGGTCAGCGCCATCACCGCGCCGGCGGCGGTGCCCAGCGCCGCCCCGAGCCGCAGCGCACGGGCCCAGCGGCGCTTCCACACGCGGTCCCTGAGATACCAGTCGGCGGTGCGCAGCGCGCCCTCCTCCGCCCACCGGTACAGCTCCTCCAGCCGCTCCGCCGGATCGCCCCAGTCCCCCAGCGGGAACGGCATCGCCCGCAGATCCTCCCGCCGCTGCGTGGCCGGTTGCCGCTCCGGTTCCCTCGGGGCTTCCTCGGGATACATGTCCGGCTGGCTCACTGCGCGCTCCCTCGCATCCCGGCGGACCTCCCGACGGATCGGCCCCCTTCTTACCGCCGAACGGCTGACCATGCAGGCTCGATCACCGAATTTCCCCCCGTACGTGGCCCGTGATCAGGTATACGCCCCGATGTACCCCACCCGAACGAGTGACTCCGGTTCCTGACACGTTTTGGCCACCGTCCCGCTGGACGGAGTCCAGCGCGGGCGCTGCGCCCGCTGGGCCCCCACTGAGCCTGACCCATCAACGCCGGGTGCGGCTCCGTGGCCTGGTTGGGCCGGCCCTCCCCCAGCTAGTAGACGCTGGGTGGGGGAGGACGGCCCACCCACAACCCGGGGGCCAGGGGGGGCGGAGCCCCCAGGGGGCCGGGACCGGGCCGGGGGCCGTTAGTCTGGGCGCGTGAAGGTCCTTGTCATCGGCGGCGGAGCCCGCGAACATGCCCTGTGCCGTGCGTTGTCCCTCGATCCCGACGTGAGCTCGCTGTACTGCGCGCCCGGCAACGCCGGGATCGCCGAGGTGGCGGAGCTGCACCCCGTCGACGCGCTGGACGGCGAAGCGGTGGCCGATCTGGCCGTCCGGCTGGAGGCCGAGCTGGTCATCGTCGGCCCGGAGGCCCCCCTTGTGGTGGGCGTGGCGGACGCGGTGCGGGTGCGGGGCATCGACTGCTTCGGCCCGTCGCGTGAGGCGGCGCAGCTGGAGGGGTCGAAGGCGTTCGCGAAGGACGTGATGGCGGCCGCGGGCGTGCCCACGGCCCGCAGCTACGTATGCACGACCCCCGCCGAGGTGGATGCGGCACTGGACGCCTTCGGCGCGCCGTACGTGGTCAAGGACGACGGGCTCGCCGCCGGCAAGGGCGTCGTCGTGACGGACGACCTCGAGGCGGCCCGCGCGCATGCGAACGCATGCGAGCGCGTGGTGATCGAGGAGTTCCTGGACGGCCCCGAGGTCTCGCTCTTCGCGGTGACCGACGGCGAGACCGTGGTCCCGCTCCAGCCGGCCCAGGACTTCAAGCGCGCGCTGGACGCCGACCAGGGCCCGAACACCGGCGGCATGGGCGCGTACAGCCCCCTCCCGTGGGCGGACCCGAAGCTGGTGGACGAGGTCGAGCGGACCGTCCTGCAGCCGACCGTGGACGAACTGCGCCGGCGCGGGACGCCGTTCTCCGGGCTGCTCTACGCGGGCCTGGCGATCACCTCGCGCGGCGTCCGCGTGATCGAGTTCAACGCGCGCTTCGGCGACCCGGAGACCCAGGTGGTGCTGGCCCGGCTGAAGACCCCGCTGGCGCGCCTGCTGTGGGCCGCCGCGAACGGCAGCCTCGCTGCGTTCCCCGCCCTGTGCTGGAGCGAGGGCTCGGCGGTGACCGTCGTGATCGCCTCGCACAACTACCCGGACACCCCCCGCACCGGCGACCCGATCCGGGGCCTTGACGAGGTCGCGGAGAAGGACGAACAGGCCTACGTCCTGCACGCGGGCACCAAGCTCGACGGCGAGGGCAGGATCGTCAGCGCGGGCGGCCGGGTCCTGTCGGTGACCGCGACCGGCGCGGACCTGGGCAGGGCGCGCGAGCGGGCGTACCGCGCAGTGGAGCGGATCACGCTGGACGGCTCGCACCACCGGACGGACATCGCGGCGAAAGCGGCTGCGGAAGCTGAGCAGGCAGCTCCGGATACGGCCGCAGAAGCAGCCCCGGAAGCCTGATCGATTCCCCTGGCGAACCCCCGGCCGCGCACCTGATCGGCTTTGACCAAAGCCACTCCATAGGGTGATGGCTCGGCCATATGGCTGACTATGACCGGTTGCCCAACTAGGGTTCCCGGCAGGCGCACAGACCCACTGCGGCAACTGGCCGTACGGACATTGCGGTGTCAGTGGGCGGTGCGACAGTGGGGACATGCACAGGCATGCAGCGCGTCGGCTTGGGGGTGAGCAGCGCATTGGCCGGAGAAGCAGGTGAGGGTTTCGCGCGGGCCCGAGCGATGTCGGTGCTGCGGATCCGTGGCACCGCGCTGGCGGTCGCCCTGCTGCCCGCCGCCGTCGCGGTGGTGCTGCTGGTGGGCGGCGCGACCGGCCGCATCGTAGGCGACACCTCGCACACGGTCCGCTGGTCAGTGGTTGGCGGCGCCCTTGTCGTGCTGCTGCTGGCCGGCGCCGTCGCGGCCGTGATCGTACGGGCCAGGCCCGCCGTCAGCCCCACCGTCCCGGTCGCCGAATCGGCCGCGCCGGACCTCTATCGCATGGTGCGGGACCTGGCCGTACGTCTCCAGGTTCCGGCGCCGTCCGGCATAGAGCTGACGCCCGACTGCGACAGCTGGCTGGAGGACCGTACGCACCGCCTCAGGCGCCGCCGGACGGCCGGCGGCGAGCCGACCGCGCCCGTCCTGGTCATCGGGTCGCCCTTCATGTGGTGGATGCGGGTCGCCGAGCTGCGCGCCCTGCTCGCGCCGGTCGTGGCCGGCACGGGACCCTCCGCTGATCCGGACATAGCCGCGGCCCGCCGCTTCCTGCGAGGCCTGGATGCGGCCGTGGCGATCAGCGCCCAGTCCTCCGGCCGGTGGGGCACGCGCCGCCTGGCCTTCCCCGCCTTCGCCTTCCTGGGCTGGGTGGCCCGGCTGCTGCTGCGCGGCTGCCGGGCGCACGCCGCCGAGATGGAGCGGGCGGTGGCCGCCTCGGCCTCCGAGCGGGCACAGGCGGTCGACTACGGACTGCGGATCGTCGCCCAGGAGCAGGTTGGCCTGGCCTACGCGGGCTGGGACCGGCTGCTGACCAGGGTCGCGCTGCCCGCCTGGCGGATGGGCCGCTGGCCGTCCCGGCTGGACGCCGGGGTGGTGGCCGCGCTCACCGAGCTGTCCCGACGCGACCGGCTCGCGGAGGGCTTCGAGTCCCGGCTCGGCGAACGCCCGGCCTGCGATCTGCTCGAAGAGCCCGGCACCGTGGACGAGGCCGCCTCGCTGCTCGCCGCCCGGATCTTCCACGCCGGCGCCCACAAGCCGGGGCCCGACTGGTCGCCGGTCGGCTGGGACGCGTATCCGGAGGAGGTCGTGGACCGCATCTGGCGTGGCGACGCCGCTCGGCTCGTCTCCGTACTGGACGAGGTGCGCGGCCCGGTCGTCCGCGCCTCGGCCCCGGAAGCGGCCGTGGACGCCGCCCCGGCTCCGGAGCGGCTGCTGATGGGCGGACAGGTGCTGCGCGCCGCCAGGCCGCCCGCGCCCGAGGCGGCCGACGAACGCCCCCTGGCTTCGCTGGAGGAACCCCCAGGCCGAGCCACGCTCGCCCGGGTCCTCGACCGCCTCGCCGCCGGGGGCAGTGAGGAGCTGGCCGTCCGCATCACCGGGCACGTCGCCCGCGAGGAGGCCGCGGCCCGCCGCATATCCGGCGACCCTGACACCGCCGCGGCGCCACCGGTGTACGAGCTCCTTCCGCCCCGCACGGGCCGGGAGCTGCTCACCGACCACGTCACCGCCATGGTCTGCTGCGCCGCCGTCGACAGCGCCGGCGCCGCCCCCGGCCTCGACTGGCTCGACGGCCCGACGCTGCTGGTCAACGGCGCCCGCCGGGCCGACCTGGCCTGGCCGGTGCTGCGCCTCGTGGAGAACGGCGACACGGCCCCGCTGCGCTCCTGGCTCGCCGCGGTCGGCGTCCGCCTGGAGAAGCCGGTCCGCCTCGTCTGACGGCTGGGCCCGCCGGGTTGACCGATTTTGGCTTCAATTCGCCACGAACAGTAACGGCGTGAGTGCTTTATGTGATGTGCTGGGTCCGGAACGCAACACCACCACCTCGGGGGACGCGGGACGAGGAGGGGAGCGCCGTGGGGACGGAGAAAGTCCGCCGATGGCAGTCGGGTGCGCTGGCTCACGGGGTCACCGACCCCTTCGGCCAGGGCCCAGTGCCCTGGCTGCGCGGCACGACCGAGTACCTGGACGACGACACCGGTCAGGTCGTCCCCTGGTACGTCGACCTCGCCGCCAGCAGCGGCGAGACCGTCCCCCGTCCCCGCAAAAGCCCCGGCCCCCGCTCCTCTGACGACGTACGCCGCCAGATCAAGGGCTTCGCCTCCGCCGGCGCGGTCGCCCCCGGCGAGGCCATCGACTTCCGCGTCACCGTCGACCCGCCGCAGCAGTTCGGCATCGACATCTACCGAATCGGTCATTACGGCGGCGACGGCGCCGCCCAGGTGACCACCAGCCCCCGCCTCTCCGGCATCGTCCAGCCCGCGCCGCTCGCCGCCGGGCGTACGGTCTCGTGCCATCACTGGTGGCAGTCCTGGCGGCTCCAGGTCCCCTCGTACTGGAGGACCGGCGCGTACGTCGCCGTGCTCACCACGGACGACGGCTACCGCAGCCACGTCCCCTTCACCGTCCGCGACGACCGGCCGGCGGATCTGCTCCTGCTGCTCCCCGACGTCACCTGGCAGGCCTACAACCTCTACCCCGAGGACGGCCGCACCGGCGCCAGCCTCTACCACGCCTGGGACGACCACGGCGTCCTCCTCGGCGAGGAGGACGCCGCCGTCACCGTCTCCTTCGACCGCCCCTACGCCGGCGCCGGCCTGCCCCTCCACGTAGGCCACGCCTACGACTTCATCCGCTGGGCCGAGCGCTACGGCTACGACCTCGCCTACGCCGACGCCCGCGATCTGCACGCCGGCCGCGTCGACCCCACCCGCTACCGGGGCCTGATCTTCCCCGGCCATGACGAGTACTGGTCCGTGCCCATGCGCCGCGCCGTCGAGGCCGCCCGCGACCGGGGCACCTCGCTGGTCTTCCTCTCCGCCAACACCATGTACTGGCAGGTCGACCTCGGCCCCTCCGCCGCCGGCGAGCCCGACCGCCTCCTCAGCTGCCGCAAGCGCCGCTCCGACCCGCGCGGCCGCACCGCCCTCTGGCGCGACCTCGGCGAGCCCGAGCAGCTCCTCCTCGGCCTCCAGTACGCCGGCCGTGTCCCCGAGCCGTCCCCCCTGGTCGTCCGCAACGCCGGCCACTGGCTCTGGGAGGCCACCGGCGCCGCCGAGGGCGAAGAGATCCCCGGCCTCGTCGCCGGCGAGGCGGACCGTTACTTCCCCCGTACGCCATTGCCTCCCACCCAGGACCGCATCCTCCTCGCCCACTCCCCCTACGAAGACGCCCAGGGCCGCCCCCGCCACCAAGAAACCTCCCTCTACCAAGCCCCCAGCGGCGCCTTCGTCTTCGCCTCCGGCACCTTCGCCTGGTCCCCCGCCCTCGACCGCCCCGGCCATATCGATCCCCGCATCCAACGCGCGACCGCAAACCTGCTCGACCGCATCAGCAAGCACGGCTGACGCGCGCGGCGGGTCCCAGCGGACCCGCCGCGCGCCGACAGGCGCCGCATACGAGAGAATCAGGAGCTGAACCGCCGACCGGGGAGGACCCATGTCCGGATTCGTCGAAAAGCCGGAGCCCGCTCAAGTGCCTGGGCTGCTGCATCTGCACACCGGCAAGGTGCGCGACCTCTACCAGAACCAGGCCGGAGAGCTGGTGATGGTCGCGAGCGACCGGATGTCGGCGTACGACTGGGTGCTGCCAACGGAGATCCCCGACAAGGGGCAGGTGCTCACCCAGTTGTCGCTGTGGTGGTTCGACAAGCTGGCGGACATCGTGCCGCATCACGTCATCTCCACGGACGTTCCCGAGGGCGCTCCCGCTGACTGGGAGGGCCGAACCATGGTCTGCAAGTCGCTGGGGATGATCCCGGTGGAGTGTGTCGCCCGGGGTTATCTGACCGGCTCCGGGCTCGCCGAGTACGAGCAGGACCGTACGGTCTGCGGGGTCACGCTGCCCGAGGGTCTGGTGGACGGGTCCGAGCTGCCGGCGCCGATCTTCACGCCGGCGACCAAGGCCGAGGTGGGCGAGCACGACGAGAACGTGTCGTACGAGGAGGTCGCCCGTCAGGTCGGCGCGGACACGGCGGCGCAGCTGCGGCAGACCACGCTGGCCGTATACGGCCGGGCACGGCATATCGCGCGGGACCGGGGGATCATCCTGGCCGACACGAAGTTCGAGTTCGGCTTCGATGACGAGGAACGGCTGACGATCGGGGACGAGGTGCTGACGCCGGACTCGTCGCGCTTCTGGCCGGCGGAGCTGTGGGAGCCGGGCCACCCGCAGCCCTCGTACGACAAGCAGTTCGTACGGGACTGGCTGACGTCGCCGGCGTCCGGCTGGGACCGGAAGAGCGAGCAGCCTCCGCCGCCGCTGCCGCCCGAGGTGGTCGAGCAGACGAGGGCCAAGTACATCGAGGCGTACGAGCGCCTCACGGGCAACGCCTGGTGAACGAACGCCGAGGGCCCCGCCGGATCAGGTTCAGTGATCCGGCGGGGCCCTCGTGTTACAGAGCGGACGACGAGGCTCGAACTCGCGACCTCAACCTTGGCAAGGTTGCGCTCTACCAACTGAGCTACGTCCGCTTACGGTGTTGCGATGCCTACTGTAACCGAGCCCCGCACGTGCGACAAACCTGGATTCTCACAGGTGCGGATACGATGAAGGCCTTTGACCGGAACCCGGTCAAAGGCCTTCATTCAAGAGCGGACGACGAGATTCGAACTCGCGACCCTCACCTTGGCAAGGTGATGCTCTACCAACTGAGCCACGTCCGCACGGCGACTACTCTACCTGATCGTTTGGACCAGCCAGAACAGTCAGAGCGGGTGACAGGAATCGCACACTGCGCCTCCCCCCTGGAAGGGGGGCGCTCTACTACTGAGCTACACCCGCGTGACTTCCGCTGACCTGACCTTTCGATCCTGCCCTCGGCGCGCTCCAAACTCTAGCGGATCACCCGGGGTGGCTGTCCAATCGACTCAACTGGCCTCGGTGAACGCCTCGTAGACCTTCTTCGGGATGCGGCCGCGCGGCGGGACGTCGAAGCCGTTCGAACGGGCCCAGGCGCGAACCGCCGCCGGATCGGGCGCGACCGAGGTGCGCTTGTAGGTCTTGCCGGAACGGGCGTGCTTGCGCCCCGCCTCAACGTACGGCGAGAGCGCGTCGCGCAGCTTGTCCGCATTGCTCGACGAGAGGTCGATCTCGTAGGACTTCCCGTCGATGCCGAAAGTGATCGTTTCCTCCGCTTCGCCGCCGTCGAGGTCGTCGGAGAGGGTGACCACTACGCGCTGCGCCATGGATATCGGTCCTTTCGTGCGGAACAGGCTCGCACCTGTGGTGACGTGCGATGTTCTATCGAATCCGACCGGTCTGGGTCAATACTTTTCATTTGTACATCGGGAAACATTATGACGGGAAGCCTCGGGAAATTTCCTCCGCGTGTCATGCGAGCAATCGTGGCCACCTGATTTCCGCTCCCATTTCGGTCCATATCTACTCGCGTAGATTTTCGAACGGGGTACGCTGAGCCACGTCTCACGCAACACCACCACCGGGAGTGACCGTGGCACGCGTCGTAGTCGACGTCATGCTCAAGTCGGAGATCCTCGACCCCCAGGGCCAGGCTGTGCAGCGTGCGCTGCCGCGTCTGGGGTTCGCGGGAATCGCCGATGTACGGCAGGGCAAGCGCTTTGAACTCGAAGTCGAGGGGCCGGTCGACGATGCCGCCCTCGGCCGTATCCGCGAGATGGCAGAGACCTTCCTCGCCAACACCGTGATCGAAGATTTCACCGTGAGGGTCGACTCGTGACCGCACGCATTGGTGTGGTCACTTTTCCCGGCACTCTCGACGACCGCGACACCCAGCGCGCGGTCCGTCTCGCCGGTGCCGAGCCGGTGTCGCTCTGGCATCGCGACAAGGACCTCCAGCAGGTTGACGCAGTAGTCCTGCCGGGCGGTTTCAGTTACGGCGACTATCTGCGGGCGGGCGCCATTTCGCGCTTCTCGCCCGTCATGGAGTCCGTCATCGCGGGCGCCAAGGACGGCCTTCCGGTCCTCGGTATCTGCAACGGCTTCCAGGTGCTGACCGAGTCGCACCTGCTGCCCGGTGCGATGCTGCGCAACAATCACCTGCACTTCATCTGCCGTGACCAGAAGCTGCGTGTCGAGAACGCGGCGACCGTCTGGACGGCCGATTACGAAGCGGGCCAGGAGATCTCCATCCCGCTCAAGAACATCGACGGCCGTTACGTCGCCGATGAACACACCCTCGACGAACTCGAGGCGGAGGGCCGGGTCGTCTTCCGCTACGCGGACTGGAACCCCAATGGCTCCCTCCGTGACATCGCCGGAATCACCAATGCGGCCGGCAATGTCGTCGGCCTCATGCCGCACCCCGAACACGCCGTCGAGCCGCTGATCGGTACCGGTCGCACCGACGGCCTCGGTTTCTTCACCTCGATCCTGAGGAAGCTGGTCAACACGTGAGCGAGCGCAGCGAGCGAACCAACGAGCACAGAATGACCCTGGACACCGTCAAGCACGCCACCGAGACCCCCGACACCGAGCAGCCGTGGTCCGAACTCGGCCTCAAGCAGGACGAGTACGAGCGCATCCGCGCCATCCTCGACCGCCGCCCGACCGGGGCCGAACTGGCGATGTACTCCGTCATGTGGTCCGAGCACTGCTCGTACAAGAGCAGCAAGATCCACCTCAAGCAGTTCGACGAGAAGGCCCCCCAGAACGACGCCATGCTCGTCGGCATCGGCGAGAACGCCGGCGTCGTGGACGTCGGCCAGGGCTACGCGGTCACCTTCAAGGTCGAGTCGCACAACCACCCCTCGTACGTCGAGCCCTACCAGGGCGCAGCCACCGGCGTCGGCGGCATCGTCCGCGACATCCTCGCGATGGGCGCCCGCCCGGTCGCCGTCATGGACCCACTGCGCTTCGGCGCCGCCGACCACCCCGACACCAAGCGGGTCCTCCCCGGTGTCGTGGCGGGCGTCGGCGGTTACGGCAACTGCCTGGGCCTGCCCAACATCGGCGGCGAGGTCGTCTTCGACTCCTGCTACCAGGGCAACCCGCTGGTCAACGCGCTCTGCGTCGGCGTCATGAAGCACGAGGACATCCACCTCGCGAAGGCCTCCGGCCCCGGCAACAAGGTCATCCTCTACGGGGCTCGTACCGGCGGCGACGGCATCGGCGGTGTGTCGGTGCTCGCGTCCGAGACCTTCTCCGACACCGGTCCGACCAAGCGGCCCGCCGTCCAGGTCGGCGACCCCTTCCAGGAGAAGCTGCTCATCGAGTGCACCCTGGAGATCTTCCGCGAGGACCTCGTCGCGGGCATCCAGGACCTCGGCGGCGCCGGTCTGTCGTGTGCCACGAGCGAGCTGGCGTCAGCCGGTTCGGGTGGTATGCGGGTCGAGCTGGACACCGTGCCGCTGCGTGACGCGACGCTCTCGCCCGAGGAGATCCTCATGAGCGAGTCGCAGGAACGCATGTGCGCGATCGTGGAGCCGGAGAAGGTCGCGCGTTTCCTGGAGATCTGCGAGAAGTGGGACGTCATCGCCACCGTCATCGGTGAGGTGACCGACGGCGAGCGCCTCGAGATCTTCTGGCACGGCGAGCAGATCGTCGACGTCCCGCCCCGGACCGTCGCCCACGAAGGCCCGGTCTACGAGCGCCCGTACGCGCGTCCCGCCTGGCAGGACGCCCTCCAGGCCGACGACGCGAACGCCCTCCCGCGCCCGGTGGGCCGCGACGAACTGCGGGCTTCTGTCCTGGCCCTTGTCTCCTCTCCGAACCAGGCCTCCAAGGCGTGGATCACCGACCAGTACGACCGCTTCGTCCAGGGCAACACGGTGCTGGCGCAGCCCGAGGACTCCGGCGTCGTCCGCATCGACCCCGATACGAACCTGGGCGTTGCCGTCGCCACCGACGGCAACGGGCGTTACGCCAAGCTCGATCCGTACACCGGCGCGCAGCTCGCGCTGGCAGAGGCGTACCGGAACGTCGCGACGACCGGTGCGAAGCCGCTGGCCGTCTCCGACTGCCTGAACTTCGGTTCGCCGGAGGACCCCGCGGCGATGTGGCAGTTCGCGGAGGCCTGCCGCGGGCTGGCCGACGGCTGTCTGGTGCTGGGCACGCCGGTGACCGGCGGCAACGTCTCCCTCTACAACCAGACCGGTGACATCGCGATCCACCCGACGCCGGTGGTCGCCGTGCTCGGCGTCATCGACGACGTCACCCGCCGTACGCCGATGGCCTTCGCCGACGAGGGCCACCTGCTGTATCTGCTCGGCGACACGAAGGTCGAGCTGGGCGGGTCCGCGTGGTCGCAGGTCGCGCACGGCCACTTGGGCGGGCTGCCGCCCGCCGTCGACCTGGAGCGGGAGAAGCTGCTCGCCGAGATCCTCATCTCGGCCTCCCGCGACGGCATGGTCGACGCCGCCCACGACCTGTCGGACGGCGGCCTCATCCAGGCCGTCACCGAGTCCTGCCTCCGCGGCGGCCTCGGCGCGCGGCTCGTGGTGCCGGAGGAGCTGGACCCGTTCGTCTTCCTTTTCAGCGAGTCGGCTGGGCGTGCGGTCGTCGCGGTCCCGAGGAGCGAAGAGCTCCGCTTCACCGACATGTGCGGTGCGCGTGGCCTCCCGGCCACCCGCATCGGCGTCGTCGACGGCGACTCCATCGAGGTCCAGGGCCAGTTCACCCTCCCTCTGGCCGAGCTCCGCGAGGCCCACGAGGGCACGATCCCGGCGCTGCTCGCCTAGGCGGCCCCGGCCCGCCTCGACCCCCGGCCCCGGTTGTCGGTCGTCGGTCGAGTGCGGGCCGGTGGGGTCGGCTTTCCCTCCCCCACCCCGCCCCTTCCCGAAACCAGGGGCGCTGCCCCTGGACCCCGGGCGGGTGCGTCGTCGGGTGCGGGTCCGTGGTCGGGTGCCCCTCTAGTTCCGCACTCTCGCGCCGCTCGGCCCCTGGGGGGTCTCGCGGGCTTCGAGTTGCTGCGCCGGACTCTCCCCCAGACTTCGTCTGGGTGGGGGTCCCCCCACCCAGACGAAGTCTGGGGGAGAGCCCCTCGGTTTCGGGAAGGGGCGGGGTGGGGCGGGGCAGTAAACCCGCCCCGCCATGCCCGCGTTAACACGGACGGAACCCTCGACCACAACGCAGGGCCGCATACTCCAGGCGTGAGTAATGGCGAGGGGGCGCTGCCGGGGTGGTGGACGCGGGACGCGGGCCGGTGGGCGGCGTGCCGGGCGGCGGGGTGGGGGCGGCGGCCGGGGCGTGGCTGGCGGGG